>CP143946.1:352500-652500 GCA_036419695.1 [Clostridium] symbiosum | reverse complement strand
TGGCGTATTACCTGTTCCACTAAATCCAATAATTTTTTATGCATGTCTGTTTTCAGCATCTCCCTGCGGATCCTGGTGTTTTCCTCCACAACCGGGCTGTCCGCTCCCGATTTATTGCCTCTGTCGAGTCCCAGACAGCAGAGTTCCGGACAGGGAAGCTGTACAATTCCGATGTCCCTGTCCAGAAATAGTCTGATAACCTCCTTAAATGCTGCAGGATATACGGCCGTACCGTCTGATATTGAATTTTGGTTTAGTAAACAGTGCGCAATAAAAACAACCTTTTTACTTCTTTTGTCCGTAAACATATGCTTTCCCCTTCCGCCATATGGCATAATAAAAGTATATCACAAAACTGAAAGTTAAGTTATTTTCTTTCGGAACTTGAAAATCTTTTTATTTTTTATTATCGTACCTGCTTTCATTTCATTCCTCTTTCTTCCATATAAGAAGCCTTCTGTTAAACAAAGTTCCAGGTTTGCTTATGAATCTAAAATTAATAGGTATTTACTTATTAATTATATTATCTTTATGTATTTTACATATTAATTGTTATGAAATATAATCCAACTATCGAATTCGACAAGCACAAAAAGGAATGGAATAAAAAGGAGAAGGAAACGATTATGAATAAGAAGGCAGACGTTAAGACGTTATGGATTCTGTTTAAATCAATGTTTGTTTTAAGCGCATGTACCTTTGGCGGCGGTTTCGTCATTGTGTCATTAATGAAAAAGAAATTTGTGGAGGAGCTTAAGTGGCTGGATGAGAGTGAGATGTTAGATATCACGGCAATCACACAGTCCTCGCCGGGACCCCTTCCGGTCAACGCTTCTGTTATTATCGGATATAGAATGGGCGGCATTATCGGCTCGCTGACGGCTATCCTCGGCACCATTATACCGCCGATGTTAATCATCTCCGTCATTTCCATGTTTTACACGGAGTTTCGTACCAATACCTACATTGCAATCGCCCTTCAGGTCATGAGGGCCGGAGTTGCTGCGGTTATCATGGATGTGGTTTGGAATCTGGCGGCCAATGTATGCAAGACAAGACGTTTCCTGTATGTGGGGATGATGACGGTCTCTTTCACCGCAACATTTTTCCTGGGCGTCAGCGCCATGGTAGTCATCTTAGTCTGCCTGGGTATCGGCCTTGTGGATCTTGGAATCACTATGAGAAAACAGTCAGGAAAGAGGGAGGAAGCATATGCTGCTGATTAAATTATTTTTAAGTTTTATCCAGGTAGGACTTTTTAGTGTCGGCGGAGGCTATGCCGCAATCCCGCTGATTCAGAACCAGATTGTAAATATCCACGGCTTAATGACGCTGGAGGAATTTACCGACTTAATTACAATCGCAGAAATGACGCCCGGTCCGATTTCCATCAACTCATCGACCTTCGTCGGCATGAGACTTTCAGGGCCTTTTGGCGTAATTCTCTGTACGCTGGGCTGCATTATACCGTCATTTATCATCTGTCTCACACTGGCACATTTTTATTATAAATACCGCAGCTTCTCAGGCGTTCAGACCGTACTCGGCGCACTGCGTCCGGCCGTTGTGGCACTGATTGGGTCGGCCGGACTGTCCATCCTGTTACTGGGACTTTTCCAGTCCGGGCTTCAGGGCGCAAGGCTTGAAAATTTCCATGTGATTGAATGTCTTCTTTTCATCGGAGGCCTGTATCTCCTCCGGAAAAAGAAAGCCGGTTCCATTTCCGTAATCCTCGGCAGCGGCGTCGTAGGAACCGTTATGTACCTGGCCACCGGCCTTGCACTTTAAATCCATTAACAAGGGAAATACGAACATGAAAGCGTATTCAAAAAATAATTCCCGCCGTCTGTTGCAAAATGAGGCATACAGACAGCGGGAATTATTTTTGCAATTTGCACCGGTGTTCTAAATAGAAGGCGCCATCAAACTGATTGTAAACGTGTCAGCACGCTAGAGCGTGTTTGAAAATTGCTCTAGGGCTGAACCGATGCACAGATTTCTATAAACCGCTCCATGGATTGGGAGATAAATTTATTTTTGTGGTAAATCAGTTTGATTTTTCTCTTCATCCGGATATTTTCTACGTTCAGGGCGTGAACCTCACCGCGGGCTATCTCCTTTTCAATCACCAGCCTGGAAAGGATGGCAATCCCCTCTCCGTTCATCACCGCCTTTTTGATCGTCTCGGTATTACTGCAGCTCCACTTATTTTTCATCCTGATTTCATGTTCCAGCAGAAACTGTTCAAACTGGTTGCGCTCCACGCTTCCCGTTTCCCTGGAAATCAGGGCGTGGCCGGTCAGTCCGCCCAGCGTAATGTCGGGATGGTCAAACAGCTCGTGCTCCGGTCCCACGACGAGCATCAGTTCATCGTCACAGACGTCTTTCTTCACCAGCTCCGCGCTTCTCACAATTCCCTCTACTACGGCAATATCCAGTTCACTTCTTTGAATCATCCCCTCGATGGCCGCCGTATTGTCCACGACAACGCGGACATCGATACCGGGAACCGCTTCTTCCAGGCTCTTTACCAGCGACGGAAGCAGCCTGGTTCCGACGGATACACTGCCTCCTACGCGTATCATATTGCCTGCGGAGGTATCATTTAAGAATCCCTCCATGTTTTCAAAAGAGTCAATGATATGTCGGGCATAGGGAAGCAGTTTCCGGCCCGTTTCGGTAATATAGACTCGCTGTGACAGGCGCTCAAAAAGCTTCACATTATAATATGACTCCAGCTCCCGCACCGCCTGGCTGACGGAGGGCTGTGAAATGTGCAGCCTGTCCGCCGCGGCCCTCATCTTCCCGCAGTCCGCAACCGCAACAAATATCTGTAAATGTCTTATCGTCATATCATCTTCTCCTCTGCAGCCGGACTGTGCCAATCACGGCATTCATTGTTTCTGGTTGATTTCAAAATTTTCAAACATGCTCCAGGATGGGCAGGTCCATACTCCCGGAACGGAATCCTTCCAAATCCAGCGTAATATAGCAAAATCCCAGTTCCTTCAGTTTTTTGCAGACCTCGTCCCGCTTTTCAATGGCCGCAGTCATCTGCTCCGGATCCAGCTCCAGCCTGACCGTATCCCGGTGCAGGCGCAGGCGGACGTTGCCCCGGAATACGGTGCGCAGATATTCTTCCCCGGCCTCTATTTTCCTGAGAATTTCATAGTCTAACTTTGCTCCGTAGGGCAGGCGGGTCGCCATACACGGGGTAGAAGGCCGTGATGCAACCGAAATAGAAAGTTCTGCGGCCAGCTCCTTGACCTCTTTTTTAGTGATGTGGCAGAGGGCAAGGGGGCTGATGATTCCAAGTTCTCTAAGCGCCCGGATGCCGGGACGGTATACATGCATATCATCCTCATTCGTGCCATCCAGTATACAGGCAATGTTCTTTTCCCGGGCAAAATCGAGAAGCGTTGAGAAAAGATGCTTTTTACAAAGGTAGCACCGCTCCGGGGGGTTGTCTTTCATCCCCTCCATCTGAAGCTCATCCACCTGAATCACAATATGCTCCGCTCCCATTTCGTCCGCCACTCTTTTTGCCGTATCCAGATCACAGGCAGGATGGAGCATCGTATTAAAGGTCACCGCATAGATGGGGTTTCCGTATTTTCTTCCGCTTTCACAGGCCAGCTTCAGCAAAAGGCTGCTGTCTACCCCGCCGGAAAAAGCGAGGCAGACAGGAGCTTTTGCATATTCGTCTATCATCTGTTTCAGTCTGTCCGTGTTCCGTTTTGTATCACTCATGGGCATCCTCTTTCAAAGCGTGATATACTTCCGTAAAAGCAAGTCCCCGCTCGCGGCAGATTCTCCGTACACTCTCATATTCGGGATAGAAATACTCCACGCCTGCGTTACGGCTGACCTTGACATCGGCTGCGCCGTAACGTGTTTCCACGCGTCTGACTTCCCGTTCCAGAACCGTACGCTCCACAGGCCAGCGGCGGATTCCTATCGTTGTCGTATGGGCGAATACGGCCGCCTCCAATGCCTCTCTCTTATCATCGGTGCAGAGAATGCGGAGCACATAGGCGGGACGGTTCTTTTTCATGTAGGCCGGGGTATACCATACATCCCTTGCCCCCTCCTCCATCAGACATTCCATGACAAAGCCCAGGGCCTCACCCGTACAGTCGTCCATGTTCGTTTCCAGAATCCAGAGTTTTTCCTCTGTATTCTGCTGATTTTCTCCTGTACCCTGCCTGTTTTTTTCTGGTTTACGCCTGTTATCCTCCGTGGGACGGATCAGCATTGCCCTCAGAATATTCGCATTTTTAAAATCCTTATTTCCGGCTCCGACGCCTATCTTTTCAATTACATAGTGCTCCGGCAGCTCCTCCTCCGTGCGGAGTGCGGCGGCAATCGCTGCGCCGGTCGGTGTTACCATCTCCCCGTCGTTGTCCGTCAGTTTTAGTTCCAGTCCGTGTGCCGCGGCAATATTGGCAGTGGCCGGAACCGGAACCGGCATCACGCCGTGCTGGCAGCGGACATAGCCTTTTCCTTCTGCCAGGGAGGATACCGCCACTTTTGTAATTCCCAGATCGTGGAGACATACCGCCACGCTGATGATATCCACAATGGAATCGACGGCTCCCACCTCGTGGAAGTGCACCTCTTCTATCGGCAGTCCGTGCGCCTTTGACTCTGCTTCCGCTACGATTTGGAACATCTTTTTCGCCAGATCCCTGACCGGCTCCCCGGCGTTCATCCGATCGATGATTGAGAAAATATCGTGGATATTTCTGTGGATGTGTGGATGGCTGTGAGCGTGGTCATGGCCGTGATCATGAGTATGGTCGTGATCATGAGTGTGCCCGTGGTCATGAGTGTGCCCGTCGCCGTGATCATGCCCGTGGTCATGGGTATGGCCGTCGCCGTGATCATGCCCGTGGTCATGACCATCTTCACCATGTCCATGATCCACTTCATCCTCCAAATGCACATCAAAGTCATAGGCATCGATACCGCATTTCAGTTTTCTCCCAAAATGAAGATGATATCCCTCCACGCCCAAACTCGCAAGCGTGTCCTCAAGAACGTTTCTGCTGGCTCCAAGATCCAGAAGAGCCCCTACTGTCATATCCCCGCTGATACCGGAATAGCATTCCAGGTACAGCCATTTTTCCTCTTTATTCTGGTTTGTATTTCCGCTCATTCTTCTCCATCCTTCCTTCGTCAAATCCCGCTTTCGTGTCCGTGTCCCACTGCCAGTCTGTTAATCTGCGCCGCAAGGTATCCGGCGCCGTAACCATTGTCAATATTCACTGTGGATATCCCGTTGGCACAGGAATTGAGCATGGTAAGTAATGCCGACAGTCCGTGGAAGCTGGCCCCGTAGCCGACCGATGTCGGAACTGCGATCACCGGATTCTCCACCAGCCCGGCCACCACGGTTCCCAGGGCGCCCTCCATGCCCGCAATGGTAATGACACAGTTCGCCTTTATAATCTGCTCCCGTTTGGAAAGAATTCTGTGTATTCCAGCAACGCCGACGTCATAAATTCTGTCCACTTGGCATCCAAAGAATTCCGCCGTCTGGGCCGCCTCTTCCGCCACGGGAATATCGGCCGTTCCGCCCGTACAGACGGCAACACAGCCCTTTCTCACCTTGCCCTCCGGTTCCACCTTCAGTATGCGGGATATCGGGTCATAAACAATTCCGGGGATTTTCTCCCTTACCAGTTCATACTGCTCCGCTGTGGCCCTTGTTCCCATCACCTCGCCGTTTTCACGGTACAGCGCAGCAAATATCTCCGCCAGGTACTGATCCGGTTTTCCCTGGCAGAATACGGTCTCCGGAAATCCGGAACGAAGCTTTCTGTGCAGATCCAGCTTTGCATAACCTAAATCTTCGTATGGAAGGTTTTTAAGCATTTCCTCCGCCTCGAGGGTGGACAGTGTGCCCGCCTTCACCTGTTCCAACATCATTTTTACGTCCATTTGTTCCTCCTGTATGAAGCGTGCCGCCGCTTATCTCACTACACTAAATTGATCTTTCTCGTACAGACTCTGTCCGTCAGGCTGTCGGAGTGGCTGACCACCAGCATTCCGATTCCCCTCTTTTCCGTCTCTTCTATCAGTGCATGCCAGATGGCGCTCTGAGTCACCATATCAAGCATCGTTGTTATCTCATCCGCCAGCAGAATTTTCGTTCCCTCTCCGAGCGCTCTTGCAATGCAGAAACGCTGCAGCTCACCGCCCGAAAGCTCCGAGGGAAAACGGTCAAGCCATTCCTGCCTGATTCCCAGTTTATCCAGTAATTCCGAAGAAATCCGGCCTCCCTCTTTTAAGACGCGCGCCATCTTCCAGCGCGGGTTCACCGACTGCTCCGGGTGCTGCCATATCATCTGGACCGGCAGTCTTCCTCTGAAACGTACAAGCTCCGTTCCGTCAAGCAGGACCGTCCCTGAATCCGGTTTCTCATAACCTGCCAGAATCTTGCAGAATGTGGTCTTCCCGAATCCGCTGGGCGCCGCAATTCCGACGCGCTCCCCGCTCTCAACCGAGATGGACACCCTGTTTAAAATCTGACGGCTTCCGGTATCATAGCGGAATGAAATGTCTTTCGCTTCCAGTTTCACCGCATCACCTCCAAACGCGCCATTTCCACGGCTCCATCCGGCGCCTGGACTCCATTTCCCGACACTGCGCCTCCGTATTCGGGCACTGTGAAACCGTGTTCCGGCATCGCATAATATAGCGCCTTTGTGTAAGGATGTGTGAGTCTCTCCGGACAGTTAAAATCCTCCGGCGTTACTTCCTCTATAATCTCTCCCTCATAGAATACCATAATTCTGTCCGCTGTTTCCAGTGCCAGTTCCAGATCATGGGTAATAAACAGGACCGCAGCGCCCTCGCCGGCAATTTCCCTGAAATGTCCCATGACGCGTCTGGCCGTATTCAGTTCCAGCCCCGGTGTCGGCTCGTCCGCAATCACCAGGCGCGGATTCTCCATCAGGGCCGACGCGATCAGGACCCGCCTTGCCATTCCTCCCGACAGTTCAAAGGGATAGAGTTCTTCCGTCGCTTCATCCAGGCCGAACCGCGAAAGCAGCTCTCTGCATCTCTCCCTTGAAACGCCGTCTTTTTTTCCTTTTCTTATCTGTTCTCCGACCCTCATCAGAGGATCCAGATAGGATACGCCCTGCGGTACCAGGGCAATCTCGCCTCCGCGCAGTGATTCCAGCCTTTTTTCAGTGAGGCGCTCACCTCTGTACAGGATCTCCCCGGTAACCCGGCAGTTATACGGCATGATGCCGAGAATCGCATGGGCCAGCAGGCTTTTTCCGGAACCGCTGGCTCCCACGACTGCCGTCATTTCCCCTTCGCGCAGAGTGAGGTTCAGATTTTTAACCGGGGTAAGCGTCCGGCGGCTGAGTCCCTTCCCGTACTGGGTAAATGAAATCCCCAGCCGATGGACTTCCAGTATTGTTTCATTCGGCATATTACTTCCTCCCTGTCACGATTTATGTTCGCACCTTGCGTGATATTACCCGTGGACAGTAACATCACAATTTCCGTTACCGGCCGCTCTGCACCCACCGGTCCGCGCTACTCATGGGCGCTCCCCGGATCCAGCAGGCTGCTTATGCTCTGTCCCAGCCCCTGGAAAATGAGGACCGTCGCCACCAGGGCCGCACCGGGAAATACGGCCAGCCACCATTTCCCGGTGATCAGATACTTCATACTCTCCGAAAGAATAATGCCGATGGCCGGTTCCTCCGGCGGAAGGCCAAAGCCCAAAAAGGTGATGGACGCCTCATGCAGAATCGCGTGGGGAAACATGAGGACCAGACCGGTGAGAAACTGCGGAATTAGGTGCGGCAGCATATGTTCGGCCGCTATCCTCCACCTGCCCATTCCAAGCCGTTCCGAAATCTTCACATACTGGCTGGCCTTAAGCTGAAGGACCTCGGCCCTGATAAGTCTTGCCAGGGAAGGCCAGTGTGTCAGGGCAATGCCGATGGCCACCCCGGTAAAACCTTTGCCGCAGGCAAATGAAATTAAAATCAGTAAAAGCATATGGGGAATTCCCATCATCGTGTCAATCAGTCCCGACACCGCCATATCGGCCGCCTTCCCGAGAACCGCAGCCGCCGTTCCCAGAACCAGGGCAATTACCGCGCTGGACGCAGCCGTTACGACACCGAGGCGGATGCTCATGGAAAGACCGGCCACCGTCCGCTTCAGCATATCCCGCCCCAGCCAGTCGGTGCCGAAGAGATAGTCGGCGCACGGTTTTAAGTTCTTTCTGGAAAAATCGGTTACCAGCGCGTCACTCTCCCAGATATGCCCAAGGACTGCAACGAGAAAGAGAATCAGGGCAAATGCGAAAACGGCGGTCAAGGTTCTGGCTCTTCTGTTATTCATAGAACCTCCCCCTTTCCTGCCGCTCTCTTCCTGTCCCGCTTCATTCTCGGATCCACGGCGTAATAGAGCAGATCGGCCGTAAAATTGCCAAGGAATACGACGGCCGCACTGATCAGGGTAATCCCTAAGAGCAGAGGCACATCACTCCCCAGACCGGCCGTAATGGCAGCCTGCCCGAGACCCGGGTAAGAGAAAACCTGCTCCACGAGAACGGAGCCGCCGAATATCTCACTGATGGAGGCAAACTGTAGCGTAATGACGGGCAGAAGGATATTTCTGAGCCCGTGGCGCCTCACGGTCTGCCACTGGGACTCTCCTCTCGCCCTGGCATAAAAAATGTAGTCGCTCTCTAAGACTTCTATCATTTTACTCCTGGTGTGCATGGCAATATTGGAAACACCGGTCAGGCCGAGCGTCAGTGCGGGCAGTGCGGCATGGATAAGCCGGTCGCCAAGCGTCACTTCCGATGCGGCGACTCCCACGGGAACGCTGAAACCGATAGGGAAAATGGGAAACCGGATGGCAAAGACTAAAAGAAGCACCAGCGCCAGCCAGAAGGCAGGCGTACCGGCGATTACCATGCAGTATGCCGTCACCGCCTTATCCTGCCACTTTCCCTTTTTCATAGCGGCCACAACACCGAGGGCCGTTCCGACGACGCCCGAAAAAATCCAGGCGGACACCATCAGCCAGGCGGAATTTGCAAATTTCTCCCCGATGACCTCTAAAACCGGCCTGCGGTAGAGCAGGGAGGTGCCGAAGTCGCCACGGCAGATGCCGGAAAACCAGTTTGCAAACCGTTCGCCGGCAGGCACCGTGACCCCCCAGTATTCTTCCAGCCTCTTAATCTGTTCCTCCGACATGGAACCGAGCGCCGCCTGTCCCACATTTGTTCTAAGCGGATCCACGGGCGAGATGGAAATCAAAAAAAACGCCGCCGCACTCACAGCCAGCAGTAGTATTACCATCCGTATCACGCTTTTTGCCAAAAATGTACCATACCGTCCAGTCACTGTTTTCTTCCTTCTTCCTGTTCATCCCGGCAGGGAATTCTATATAATGGCCCGCTGCTCCGCCCTCTTCCGGCAAAACAGTGAGCGCCATTCTGAATTCCCGCGCCGGGATGGATGTCTTATCACTCTTTTTTCTTATTCCCAGCTCCACTGATCCACATTGTTTACAATAGACCAGCCGTGGCCGTGGGGATGAAGTTTCTGTTCGGCCACATGGAGGCCGTCCCTCTCCCAGTAAAGATGGTCGATATTCACAAGCCAAATCCACGGAATATCACCTTCCTGTGTAATGCCTGTGGTTCCGTCCCACTGCGCCTTTTTCCAGAGCTCCAGGGAACCTTCCAGATTTGTGCTTGCCAGCGCCTCATCCATATACCGGTCAACCGTCTCATTCGCATAAGGTGAATAAGATGCGAGCCCCGTATCTTTCATCGTGTGGTAGATGTTATAAAGCTCCATCGGAGTATGCGCTCCCCAGCCCCATAAGAGCGGCTGTGACTGTGCCTCGTCATAGGCCGTATCCCAGCCCGTTCCCCGGGAGGCAGCTTGAATGCCCAGTTCCTTTAACTGGTTAGCCGTATCCGCTGCCAATGCCTGTCTGACGGAATCATCCGCCGGATAGATAAATTCGAGCTCCGCCTTCACTCCGTCCTTCTCCCTGATTCCGTCGGCGCCTGTCACCCATCCCGCTTCATCCAGCAGCCTGGCCGCCGCTTCGGGATCGTATGAAATCTGAGCATCACCGTTATACCACGGCATTTTATCGCAGACGCTGAACGCGGGGCTGCCGTATCCGTTTAAAACATTTCCTATCATCTCTTCCCTGTCGATTGCCAGGTTGATTGCCCTGCGGACCCTTACATCGGCCGTAAAATCATTGCCCACCGTGAGGCCGTCCAGTTCCGTCTTCGGTATTGCCGGAAGGTTGAAACCTCTGTTGTCAACCGTCTCGCAGGAAAGCAGATTATATCCCGCCGTCTCCTGATCGGTGTAGGAAGCGGCTGTGTAGGCCAAATCCACCTGTCCCGCTTTTACCGCTGCAAAGGCGGCATCCTCATCCATAAAGAGGACGGTCACCTGTTTCATCTTCGGCGCCTCCCCATAGTAGTCCGGGTTGGCCTCCAGGATGACCTGCTGTCCTCTGTCCCACTGTTTCAGGATGTACCGCCCGGAGCCAATCGGATTGCTTCCGTAGTCGGAACCGTAGGCATGTTCCGGCACAATTCCTGTTATGGCCATCGTGTAAGGCCAGATGGAATACGGACGCTCCATATGGAAGGCAACCGTAGTCCCATCCACCGCCTCGGCGCTCTCAAGCATGGTAAAATCGTTGACGGAACTTGTTTTCTTAAGCGTATTATAGGTAAATGCAACATCCTCCGCCGTCAGGGGCTCCCCGTCCGTAAATTTCACATCGTCTCGGATCGTGACGGTCCACGTCATTCCGTCGTCCGAGGCCTCCATGGAGGTTGCAAGGTCATACCCAATCCCCAGATCCGGTGTGGTCACGGTGAGGGTGCTCTGGATCAGAGGTTCATGGACGTGCTCTCCCGCTCCCCAGCCATACGCCGGATCAAACCCCGATTCCGGTTCGGAGTTCGTCGTCATCACCACTACGACGGAATCCTTCTTCGCTTCCGTTCCCGTTTCCTGTGCCTGCGTTCCGGACTCATTCGTCTCCGTTTTAGTTCCGGAGCTTTTCTCAGAACCGCCGGAGCAGCCCGTAAGCAGCAGCCCGGCCATGGCGGCAGCGGCCAAAAATGCAGTAATCTTTATTTTTTTCATTACCTGTTTCCCCTTTCAAACCATTTTAATTCGAACATAACCACTCAACCGTTAAAGGTAATTTTCCAGAAAAAAATACCAGAAAAGACTCTGTCCCTTGAGGACAAAAATACCTTCCTGGTATAATTTCATATTTTAATGTCATCCCATCTGCGGGCGACCTTTCAGTTATCACTTTTTTCTTACTATCTATCCCGCTTGTGCAGGAATCATGCCGGGTCTGAAGCGTGTTTGAAAATTGCTTTCCGCCGGAAGATTGAAGCAGCTTGTGCTGCCGGTTGAGACTATTATAATCTGACAGTCCCGCCCCGTCAATCCCAATTTACTGCGTTCTGTTACGGCAAAGACACCGTTTGTTACTGTTCACACCCCAGCTAAAAGCAGCTGTGCTGCGAACAATAACACGCTTCGCGAAATGCTAACTGTGAGCAGTAACTGTTGCCGTCTTCCTCACATTACTCTCCAGCAGACGGTTAAAACCGAGCCATTCATTGTTGTCGCCCGCTTTTTTGAGAAGCTCCGTCATTGTCTCCAGTTTTGCGTCCGTATTATCTGCAAATGCCAGAGCCAAAGCTTCCATTAATGCCGGTTTTTTCGGAGAACCGTATTCCAGCTCACCGTGGTGGGACAGAATGCAGTGTTTTAATTCCGATGCCGTCTTTTCCGGGAATCCGGCGATGGTGCGGATTCTCTCACCCACCATCTCGGTACCGATTATGATGTGGCCCAGGAGCTGGCCGTCATCCGTGTAATCATTCTCAGGAAATGCAGACAGTTCTTTTGTCTTGCCGATATCGTGGAACAGCGCCGCCGTCAGAAGCAGATCTCGGTTGATCATCGGATAGGTTCCCGAATAGTAATCACACAGCTTCATCACGCTCAGCGTATGCTCCAGCAGTCCGCCTACAAAACCGTGGTGAACGCTCTTGGCCGCCGAGTGGAAGCAGAATTGTTTCACAAAATCCTTGTCATCGATAAAATAGCTGCCTGCCAGCTGTTTCAGCCACGGATTCTTCATGGACAGGATGAGTGCGGTAAGATCCCGGTACATCTCTTTAATATCTTTGGAGCTGACCGGCAGATAATTGCTCTCTATGTACTCTCCCTCATCGGCCTTCCGGATTCTCTTCACATTCAACTGGTTGGAACCCTGGAATACGGTTACATCCCCGTCGATAAACACGTACTGCATCACTTCAAAGTTGCCGATTCCCGGGGAACTCAGATCCCAGATCTTGGAGTCAATAGTCCCTGTCTTATCCTGAAGCGTCATGGACACATACTCTTTTCCATTCTTCGTCAGAAGGATCTGTTTTGTCTTACACAGATACACATCCGAGATGCGCATCCCCTCGCGGAACTGCTCGATATATTTCATACTTTTCCTCTCTCTCCTCGTTAACAGAGAGCCTGACAAGTCAGGCTCCCACATAGTACTCTTGTATTACCTTCTTCATTTACGCCAGCCTTCTATCGTCTATCTGGCTCTTATTTCCACTTCAAACGGATCCAGCTCCTTGTAGCCGTCCGGGCCTTTTCTCATGATTTTTACCTTGACCCTGGTGCCGCAATGGGCGTTTTCTATCTGCATCTGGAGTTCCTTGAATGTGGTTATCTCTTTCTCACCGAACAGCGTTATGATATCGCCGTTCTGAATTCCTGCATCATAGGCAGGTCCTCCGGCCACCGCTTCTACCACGTAGACACCCTGCGGAAAACCGTTCTCCACCATGGTTTCGTTGACCTCCTGGCCTCTGACACCGAAATAAGGCACCTGGAACCCGTTGGTCATCTTCTCAATTACCGGCTTATAGTCGGATATCCCGACGGCCGCCGTCATCTTCTGGCTCTCCTCCGTCTTATAATCCTCGGAAGTCCATCCGATGATCTCTCCCGCCGTATTGAGCAGAAATGTACCCATGTTGGAATTACTGCTGATATCGGCATATAAAATTCTGGTAATGCCGTCCGTCATCTGAACATTTCTTGCTATATAGGAAACAGTTCCATATGTCATGGAGTGTACCTGTCCCGACGGACCGCCTGCTCCAATCACCATATCGCCCGCTTTCACCGAGTAGGAATTACCCAGAACCAGCACCTTTACATCTTTTCTGAGCTCTTCTCCCAGTTCCCCGCTCTTCACGCTGATAACCGCCATGTCCAGAACTTCGTCAATCTGTTTTGCCTGTCCCGAAACCCTGGTTCCGTCAAAAAACGTCACGGAAATCGAATCTGCCTGTCTGACCGCATCCGCGCTGGTAAATATCATATACTCACCGCTTGTCCTGGCAATTACCGCACCGGCATATTCACCGGTACTCTCAACCGGATTGCCGAAGAGATCGGTCTGCTGTTTCCCCGAGCTGATTTTTACAATTCCTTTATCCGCCTGAACCGCCACATCGCGAAGGGAACTGTAAAAGGAATTCAGGTTCTCCGGTGTAAAGCTGTAGCGGGTAAGCGCTTCTTCAATCGCCATCCGAAGCTCTTCCTCTTCGACCTTCAGGGGAACCGTCTCCTCCTCGGCCGTACTGACGGCTGTTGCCTCCGGATCATCCTTGGTAAATACAATTGATGTGCTTTCTTCCGTCTCTTCTTTGCCCAGATAACGGTCCGCCAAAGGTTTGGCCAGCACAAAACTGACAGCCGAGATCACGCCAAACAGCACCGCAAGGCACATAAGTATGAGGATGCGCTTTGCAATCTGTTTTTTAGACAACGGCTGTTTCACAATCTTTTCCCTCATAAATTCCCGGTTAACGGGATTTTTTTTCTCAGGTCCTTCCGTATCCGGCATATTTTTTCTCCTTTGAACAACATAACACTATTATACTTTTCTTCGTGGCGTTATGCAAGAAAATTTTCCCGGCTCAAAATATTACCATTTCAGAAAGCGTCTTTCCAAACACAAAGCGGCGCCGGACTCTCGTCCATACGCCGCTTTTATCTGATTCACTATGGTAATACTTTTTGCTGTCATTTCACTGAATATAGTATTAAATATCGTTTTGATAATAAGTAATGCAGTATTGGCTATTAATTTTCTGCCGCTCCTCCGGCTGCGCATAAGCCCTCGGCTTCCGCCGGCGCACCCTTCGCCTTATTCGGCTTTTCCGGGGCGACTCTCTTGATGCTGATACCCGTAATTGCATAGAAGATGGCAAACAGGAATCCCGTATAGTTCATGATGGCCCATGGCAGATAGTCAAGCGTTGCAACGCCCAGAGTGGCCGCCATGTATACAGCGCCGCCCGTCCATGGAACGAGCGCGGTGATTACGGTACCGGAATCTTCCAGCGTACGCGACAGGTTGCAGGAGGCAAGTCCCCGCTCCTTGTACACATCACCGAATAACTCGGCGGATACGATAATTGTCAGGTAGGAAACTCCTCCGATCAAGCTTGTAAGCAGGCTGGCCGCTACGGTACTGCAGATAATGCCTGAATCCGTTTTGACTTTGGTCTGGAGCTTCTGAAGCAGTACGTCGAGGCAGCCAGCACAGGAGATAATTCCTCCGAAAATATAGGCGCAGTATGTAATTAATACCATCTCCATCATACTGCTGATGCCGCCCCTGTTGACCAGCTTCAATACTCCCGGTATAATCGCCTCGGCATCAAAACCTGCCTTGTTAACCATAGTAACCTTAAAACCTGTAGCACAGGAATTGAAGACATCTACAAAGGAGAATCCCTGGATTCCCATTGCCAGGATACAGGCCACAACACTGGATATGAACATAACGGGCGCAGTCGGGTACTTCATGGCGCTGCCTATCAGGACGATGGCTAACGGCAGAAGCAGCAGGATGTGCCAGTTATAAATCTGGCTGAACTGAGACATCATCGTGGTGACGAGTTCGGAGTTTACGGCTCCGCCGGGGCTGTTAAAGCCCGCAATCAGGTACACAACAAGGCCCAGAAGGCTGGCTGGAAGCGTCGTCCACAGCATGTGTCTGATATGGTCGTAAATATTTGTATTTGTTACGGTGGATGCAAGAACCGTCGTATCCGACAGAGGGCTCAGCTTATCGCCGAAATAGGCTCCGGCAACAGCGGCTCCGGCCGTAATCGGCAGCGACATGTTAAGCGTTGCGGCAATACTCATAACAACGACACCCATGGTGCCCGCCGCTCCGTAAGACGTTCCCGACATTACGGCTACAATCGCCGTAGCTAAAAAGGCCGTGACATATAAGAACTTGGTGTTGATAATCTGGATTCCGTAATAAATCATCATCGGCAGGGTACCGGAAATCATCCAGGAGCCGATCAGCATTCCAACCGCCATCAGAATCATGATGGCTCCGGTGGAACGTCCTACTTTTTCAGAAATCGCTTCCTGCATATCCTCCCAGGTACAGCCGAGATAGAGAGCCACAAGGCCTGCGGCAGCGCCCGACATCAAAAGCACCATGGTCAGAGGCAGCTTAAGGACCGAGAAACCGACGCCGATAATAAACAGCATCAGAACAATGGGTAAAAGAGCAACAAACAGACTTGGCTGACGTTTTTCACGTGGTTTCGGTTTATCTTTTTTCATAGACGTTTCCCCTCTTTCAGATTTTAAACCCATTTTTTCCAGTCAAATTTATCGGGTTTATTGACGGCAGGCGTAAATGTCATAATATCATCACAGCAGGCCAGCGGTATGGTGTGGCTGATGGCCCCGAATTTACATTCCAGCGCGCACACGCCGCAGTGGCTGCACTCGTCGGGATATGCTATAAAAGGGGCATTCTTTTTATCATCCCAGCCAATCACATCGTTTGGACATTGATTATAGCATGCCTTACATTTTTTGCAATTGTCGTGAATAATTCTAACGCTCATAAATTATGCCTCCTTTAATTCCGGAATTTCGCTTGTGCTGAGCTCCATCTCATTGTTCTCACCTTTTTCCACAACCACCCACTTCTCCCACTTCGGATCGGTGTCCGGATAGTCGGCGCGGTAGTGCACATAATTGGCCAGATGGCGGAACCTCGTTTCCTTTCGGTAAAGAGAGGCCCTGATATGCATTTCCGCATAATCGATAATGCTTTTGACTTCACAGCAGCGCATCAGCTCATGAGGATTTGACGCCGTCATTTTGTCCGTAAAATTATTCTTGAGATCCAGGAGTTTTTCCAGTGCATACTCCATCATTTTTTCGTCCTTAAAGTATCCCACGTATTCCGTGATCAGCCCTCTTGCGGCCAGTTCCAGCTCCTTCGGATCAATGCCTTCCTCCCTGCCGAGCGGAGCCAGGATGGTATTTTCAAGTTCTTTCAGATACTCGGTGGAAACCTCCGGTTCTCCGGCCGTTTCCGCAAAAATGGATGCCTGTTCACCGGCGATATCACCGGTTACGCTGGCTCCTACAATCGCTCTCGCAAATGCCGTCGTCGCACCGGCTGCATACAGGCCAGGAACCGAGGTTTTCAGTGTTTCATCTACTAACGGGCCTCCCATGATACAGCAGGGATCCAGTTTCATCGGTATCAGATCTTTTCTCAAATCCAGTTTTCTCTGTTTAAACCATTGTTTTGTGATTGGGTATTCGTTGGACATCTCCCTCTCGTGCATCTTTATGACGTCCTCGGGAAGGTCCCGCAGATCCCAGTACAGCGGGCCGCGGCCCTCAATCAGTTCTTTCTGCATCAAGAAGCAGCGCATGACGCTCTCTTCCGGTGTATTCAGAATGACGTCGCCGTTGCGGTTTACGAGCTTTGCCATCTTGTCAAAGGGCTTCACCCCCACGATTCCGCCTCCGGCCCTCACCAGCACATAGTCCCAGTAAAGGAATTCCATGTTGACCATCTTGGCTCCCGCCCTGTAAGCCATTGCCTCGGCGTCGCCGGTGTTGGTCGGTGAAAAGTATGTATTATAGGGGCCGTCCGGGGCAATGTACTGCCTTGTCGTCTCCCCGGTTGAAAGTATCGTCGCTTTTGCAAGGAATGCCGTGAGTTCTCCGGTCCTTGTGTTCATTCCGATTGCTCCGACCACCCGGCCGTCTTTTTTCAGGAGTTCCACTCCCATTGTTCTCTCAAAAACCTGGGCATTTGTCTTTTCGACCGCCTGCCCCAGTTTTACCTTTGTATCCACGCCTCTGTATGAAACGCAGCAGTAATGGCGCTCCGGTATTCTCCAGATAAAATAGCTTCCGTCATCTTCCCTGACGGGAATGCCGAATTCTTCCATATCCTGTACGCGCTCATAAGCATGAACATCTACCGCCAGCGTAACGTTTGGATCCACCAGTTCTTTTTTGGATGTGGAAGCGTATTTTCTGGCTTCTTCATAGCTGATAGAATCCGGATGTACGCCGATGGACACATGATCCATGCCCGGTCCCACACTGCCTCCCCGCCGGAGTGTGGCTTTGTCAAGAATTGCTACGCTTTTTCCCATTTTCGCCGCTCTGATTGCAGCGAAACAGCCTGCGATTCCCCCGCCGATGACAAGTATGTCAGTTTTAACTACCTGCATAACCTTACCTCCCTGATTTACTTGTGTTATCAATTCACTTTCATTCATATCAAGCATGCTTTCGTCAGTAATCTGACTCTTTTCCGGACATTCAAACCAGCATTTTCAGGCGCCAATCTATTTACTAATGCTGACTTATTCTGTGCTTTAATTATCTAACACTGCGCCTTAGAAATCCAACAGTTATAAAGAGTCGGAGCCACAAATAAAATTTGTATCACTTCCGCCCTTTTCCCTCCTCCGGCGCCGCTTTTCCCAGAGTCCGGTAAGATAGGGAGTCAAAAGACATGACAGCGTCATTGCCAGGGCAAGCTGGGCCACTGCCGCCTCTGCATAGGGGGCATGGACCGGCAGCGCTTCCCCGACAATGGCCGGAATCGCCACGGCAGTCCCTCCTATGGTACAAGACGACAGCGCCGCGTATCCCGGCCGCCCCGCAAGCAGCCTGTCGGCAGCGAGCTGGGGAACCATTGTCACGACAGTGTAAATAAGCAGAATCAGAAGTCCGGCTCCCACCGACTCAAACGCTCTGAAGAGGTTTACAGAAGCTCCGAAACAAAAGCCGATAAAGGGCAGCATAATAGCAGTCCCTCCGGCCGTCAGTTCCGCTATTTTATTATCCAGATTTGCCAGCACAATTCCAAGTAGAAAGGGCACCAGAAGCGTAATGATTTCCCTGATGTCAAAGCCCCCACCGCTCAGCCCCAGCACCGCAATGGGCAGGACCGGCATGGAAATCAGACACAGAAGGCCAAATACGGAGGCGTCGATATCATCACCGTATTTCTTCACAAGGGCAAGGTAAACGGCCGGATTATTGTTGGATACGGCCGTGACCAGGGCCAGTGTGGAGATTCCGAGGAAACCTTCCGGACCAAAGTATTTCATCATAAAAAGACCTGCTGCAAAGGCCACCAGGATTTTGACTCCGACTAAAATGCCGCCTCTTCTAAGCGCCGTTCCCAGACTGGAAAGCTTGAGCTGGCTTCCTGAAAAAAACAAGAGAATGCCAATAATTGCCAGCGTCCCGTCCTTAAAAAGCGCCGTAGTCACTCCCCCTATTTCAAGCGCCCGCGGGAACAGCGTATTCACAAGCGCCGTGGCAAACATTGGTATCACCACCATCCCTCCCGGGAATCTTTCCATACGATCCAGTATTCTCATTTTTTTCTGCCTTTCCGCCCCCTCCTTTGAACCGGGAGTGCCGATTTTTTTACCGTGCTGCATCTGGTTCCATCATAATCTGTGGATTCTTATATGTAAAATCCATAGATTGAGTGCCTATCACAAGTAAAATTTGTTACTCCCGGCTTCAAAGTCCCTTTTCAGAGGTAATCAATATACGGCAATTCGGGAAAAAGGAGGTGCCGTATCTGAGAAAGGAAAGGGAGAGTGCAGCCGGATTCTACCGCCTGCACTCTCCCCTCATGGATTGGCAAACAAATTCTGCGCAGCATGCATTTAATGTTTGGAACTCTTACCATTCCCGGACTCTTACCATTCAACCTGCTCAGGAAACGCATCGTGCCGCATAATCCCCCACATCTTGTCTTTATAAGCAGGCGTGTAAAAATTTCCATAGTAATGAGAAATCCCATTTGCTTTGCCTCAATCACCAGATCCCGCAGTGTTTTTCCGTGATCCTGCCACAAAAGGTGATGTTGTTCACGGAACAGTGCCTGCATGACAAGTTACACTTGTCCGTCACAATTACCGTACCGAGAATCGGTAACTTTTTGCGGAAAACTACCGTCTTTACCGCAAAACCTGCTAAATAAAAAAAGAGCCCGGTTTCATTTGGCCCTCCATAAACCTGCCCGGCGGCCTTCTCCCGGCTGTCGGGCAGGTACCGGCATCCGCCTACAGACGCCGGTGTGAATTATTGTTGACAAAATCGATAAATACCTTGGCGCTGTGATCCAGTTTTTTCCCCTTCTTATAGACAATTCCGTACTGCCATACAAAATTGTCATCGGCAATGGGTACTCTGACACAACTGTTTTTATCCATGTCCTCGGCAATGTGGTCCATACATATAAATACATACGTATCCATCTTTACCATGCTCAGCAGAATGCTGATTTCCCCCGATTCCACTGCAAAGTCGGGAACCAGCCCGTGCAGGCGGTACCAGTCCAGGATTTTATAATAAATCTGATAGTATTTATTTAGTGAAACCAGCTTCTCCTCCTTCAGATCTTCCACCCCCAGCGCCTTCAGTGAGGCAAGCGGGCTGTTCCTGTTGATTACCGCACAGAGCTTTTCTTCCCTCAGGGGAAGATACTCTACCTCCGATTCATCATGGGGCCGCGGACAGAAGGCCAGATCAACCGAGCCGTTTAAGACGTTATCGACGCAGGTCGTATCCGGACTTTCAACAGCCCTGAAATCAAAATTGGGATAAGCATAACGGAACCGCAGCAGCATGTCCGGGGAACTCGCCTGCAAAACTCCCGGGGCCAGGCCGATCACCAGATGCCCCCTCTCATTGTTAAAACGCCGGTTGAGTTCCAGTGTCATCTCGTCGAAACTCTGAACCAGAGGGGTGCAAAGTTCCTTCAGCACCTTTCCCTCTTTTGTCAAAATGACGCCCTTGGAGGTGCGTTTAAACAGCATCTTGCCCAACTCTTCCTCCAGGATATTCATGGAGGTGCTGAGCGCCTGCTGTGAAAGAAACATGTTTTCCGCCGTTCTGGTAAAACTGCCTGTCTCGCACAAATCTAAGAAACGTTTCAGTTGCTTGATATCCATATACTCCCCCACCCCTTGCCGCCCCATATGCAGCCTGTCGTATTATCTTGTATTTTACTACTCCTGCGACATCTGAGTCAAGGCGAATACGGCGATACTACCATTATGGTATCAATGCCAAACGGCCGTGTTTTCTCCTCTTTCATAAAAATCGGCATAAATTTTCATCAAACGACACGTTTTTCCCCTATCTTAAGAAAAAGGACGGAATTAAGGGGTGGCACAACAGAAACTGGATATGATATAATGTGTGCGTAGCAGACATTATATCCCGGACCGAATGGCAGCCAACCTGTGACGGCTGTCATTATTTCAGCTCAGCAAATATTGAACCCCTAACTTAATTTTTTTATACAAGGTGAATTAAAATGAATCAAAAAGCACTTAAAACTTTAGAATACAATAAAATTATCAGCCAGCTTGAGGAATATGCATCGACCGAGATGGGTAAGACCTTCTGCCGTGAGCTGATTCCGTCATGCAGCCTGGAAGAGATACGTCAGAACCAGACTGAGACTACGGATGCGGTATCCCGCGTCCGCATGAAGGGCGGCCTTTCCTTCGGAGGCGTAAGGGACGTGCGCGGCTCTTTAAAACGTCTGGAGATCGGAAGCTCCTTAAACATCATCGAGCTGCTCGCCATAAGCTCCCTTCTGACCGTGACCGCCAGGGCCAAGGCCTACGGGCGTCACGAGGAATCGGATCTTACGGATGATTCCCTGGATGAGATGTTCCGGACTCTGGAACCGTTAACCCCGGTCAATGCGGAGATCAAACGCTGTATCGTCTCTGAGGATGAAGTCAGTGACGAGGCCAGCCCGGGACTTTCCAAAGTCCGTAAATCCATGAAGATTATTGCAGGCCGCGTCCACACACAGTTAAACTCTATCCTGAATTCCAGCAGAGCTTACCTTCAGGAGGCCGTAATCACAATGCGTGACGGCCGTTACTGCCTTCCGGTTAAATCCGAATATAAGAATCAGGTTGCCGGCATGGTGCACGACCAGTCCTCCACCGGTTCCACAATCTTCATTGAGCCGATGGCCATAGTGAAACTGAACAACGAACTGCGCGAACTGGAAATACAGGAAAAACGCGAGATTGAATTTGTACTGGCCGCCCTCTCAAGCGAACTGGTTCCCTATACCGAAACAATCGCCGTTAACCTGGAAATCCTGGCAAAACTGGACTTTATTTTTGCCAAAGCCGCCCTGTCCAGGCATTTTAACTGTACAGAACCTAAGTTTAATAACAGGAGGTACCTCAATATCAAGGACGGACGCCATCCGCTGCTGGATCCGAAGCAGGTTGTGCCCATCAATATTTATTTGGGAGACCAGTTCGATCTTCTGATCGTAACCGGTCCCAACACCGGCGGTAAAACCGTTTCCTTAAAGACAGTTGGCCTTTTCACCCTGATGGGACAGGCAGGCCTCCACATACCGGCGTTCGACGGTTCGGAACTGGCCGTTTTCGACGAAGTGTTTGCCGACATCGGCGACGAGCAGAGCATTGAGCAGAGTCTCAGTACCTTCTCCGCCCATATGACCAATATCGTCTCGATCCTGGAGCAGGCGGATTCCAATTCCCTCTGTCTCTTCGATGAGCTGGGAGCCGGAACCGATCCGACGGAGGGAGCCGCACTGGCCATTGCCGTGTTAAATTTCCTTCACAATATGACATGCCGGACTATGGCAACCACCCATTACAGTGAGCTCAAAGTCTTTGCACTGACCACCCCCGGCGTTGAAAACGCCTGCTGTGAGTTCAGCCTTGAAACGCTCCGCCCAACCTACAGACTTCTGATCGGTATCCCCGGCAAGAGCAACGCATTTGCGATCTCCAAAAAGCTGGGACTTCCCGATTACATTATAGAAGATGCAAAAAAGCATATTGAGAAGGAGGATGAGTCCTTCGAAGACCTGCTGGCCGATTTGGAGGACAACCGTGTCACGATCGAAAAAGAGCGTGCGGAAATCGCCTCTTATAAAGAACAGGTGGCAACTTTGAAGAAACGCCTGGAACAGAAAGAAGAACGTTTTTCAGAGCAGAAGGAAAAGATGCTTGCAAAGGCCCGTGAGGAGGCTCAGGCTATTCTCCAGGATGCCAAAGATACGGCGGATCAGACAATCCGCAGCATCAATAAGCTGTCCAGGGAATCCGGCGTAAGCAAGGAACTGGAGGCGGAACGCACCAAGCTGAGAAGTAAACTGAACGACGTGGATAAGAAACTTGCAATAAAACCCGCAGCTCCGAAAAAAGCGGTTTCCCCGAAGTCACTCAGGCTCGGAGACACTGTGAGGGTTCTCTCAATGAACCTCAAGGGTACGGTAAGCTCCCTTCCAAACGCAAAGGGTGATCTCTATGTCCAGATGGGAATCCTCCGATCCATGGTCAACATCAGGGATCTGGAGATGGTGGACGACAATTCCATCAGCGGCCCCGGAATCCCACAGGGCGGCCCGCGCAGCTCCGGAAGCAAAAATGGTGGCAGCGGCAGCAGCAAAATCAAGATGTCTAAATCCTATTCCGTTTCTCCTGAGATTAATCTGATCGGGATGACCGTCGACGAGGCGGTGCCGGCGCTTGACAAATACCTGGATGACGCCTATCTGGCCCATCTTCCGCAGGTCAGGGTCGTACACGGACGCGGCACCGGCGCACTGAAAGCAGGCGTCCACAGACATCTGAAGAATTTAAAATATGTTAAAGATTACCGCCTTGGTGAATTCGGTGAAGGCGATACCGGTGTTACTATCGTTACATTTAAGTAGGGGGTACAGAAATGGCAGAAAAACAGCGGATCCTCATCGTAGATGATGATTACAACATCGCAGAATTAATTTCACTTTATCTGACAAAAGAATGTTTTGAGACAAGAATTGTCGGAGACGGGGAGGAAGCGCTGAAGCTTTTCCCGGTCTTTGAACCTAACCTGGTACTTTTAGACCTGATGCTTCCCGGAATCGACGGGTATCAGGTCTGCCGGGAGCTTCGGGCCTCCTCGCAGGTCCCTATCATCATGCTGTCCGCTAAAGGCGAGATTTTTGACAAGGTGCTCGGTTTAGAACTGGGTGCGGATGATTACATGATTAAACCCTTTGACTCCAAAGAACTGGTTGCAAGAGTAAAGGCCGTCCTCCGCCGTTACCAGGCTGCTCCGCCTGCGGCGGCTCCACAGCCCACGGACCAACATGGCGATTTCGTCGAATACCCGGATTTAATTGTAAACCTGACCAATTACTCCGTCATTTACAACGGGCATTCCATCGAGATGCCTCCGAAAGAACTGGAGCTTTTATACTTCCTGGCCTCTTCCCCCAATCAGGTTTTCACGAGGGAACAGCTTCTGGATCACATATGGGGGTATGAATATATCGGAGATACCAGAACGGTTGACGTACATATTAAACGTCTGCGCGAGAAGATCAAGGATCATGACAAATGGGCTTTGACGACGGTATGGGGCATTGGGTATAAGTTTGAAGTGAAGCGGTGAGGGATTTAGTTGAGATGCGGGGACGCCTCTGTGAGATGGCGGACGGGGGAGTGGGTTGGATGGATGAGTCTTCAGTCCCGGTTTGTAGGTTGTGGTGAGGGGGAATCCGGAGAAAGACTTTCCTGCGGGGACTCGCTTTCGCTTGTGAAGCGCGCAGCGGATGCTAAGCTCGAAAGGACCTCGCTAAGCACCGGCGGGCTTCAAGGTCTCCCTCCGGAAAGTTTTTCTCCTCCTTCCCCCGGCAGGTTGTCGATGGGACTGAAGACTCAGCGAAGGGTGTTGCCCCGTCCGCCGGCTTCAGGGGCTGATTGTCTCTTTCGTCAAGTAAGGGGGAGGTATTGTCGCGGCCACTATGTAGTCGTGAATCTTTTACCTTATGAAGGTATTTCGGGCTGGATTCAGAGAAAAATCCAAAGCTAAATTTAATGATGAATCAAATAATTCAATGGTTATTCAGGGATAGGTCAGGCGCCAAAGCTCAGATTCATCAATTGAATACCATACAGAAAATCACTTGACAATATAGGGTGGCATTCTCCTGAAATTCGAGGAAATGTAGTGGCAGCGACAATACCTCCCCCCTTTGAAGGAATAAGAACAAATCAGCGGCCGCAGGCCGGGATTCGGGATGGCGATAACCTTCGCGTCTTCAGTCCCGGCCATAACTTTCCTGTGGGGAATCCGGGAGAAAAAGATTCCGGAGGGAACCTGGGAGTACGTCGGCACTTACCGAGGTTTTTTCGAGGTTAGTGTCCGCTACGTACTCCAAAGAGCGAAAGCGTTTCCCGCAGGAACTTTTTCTGCCCGGATTCCCCACCCGCGACAACCTGCAGCCCGGGACTGAAGACTCATCCCCTCCCTCTCACCATCCCGCCCCCCGACCGTCCCGGCGGCGTTCTCATTCCTCAATTAACCCCTTATTTCTTCCGTTTAAAAAATCTCTTATTTTCCTTCATTCCTTCTTCCCCTTGGTCCTTCTCTTTTCTGCCTGCATATTTTTTCACCGCCATCCAGATGACAAAGAACACGGCCAGGCAAAGTACGATAGCGGGGCTGGTGGAAATCAGCCATACGAGAAGGTCGGTAAGGGCCTTTCCTACGCTCTCCAGATTTTCCAGGAAACCTCTCCTGATCCGCTGGCCTACCGTCTCCTCCTTGGTCGGTGTAAATAAGCTGACTTCATCGACATACAGATTTACGGTACTGTAGGAAACCTGGTTTGCCATAAGGCGGAGCTGGGACTCATAGGACTCCAACTGGTAGCGTATCTCGGAAAGTCTGGATTCCAGCGTGATGATGGCCTCCGTGGTATCGGCTTTCTCAAGAAGTTCCCACAGGCGTTCCTGCTCCACTTCCAACGTTTTTTTCCTGCTCTCGACGTCGGCATAGCTCAGGGTGACGTCTTCCACAGATTCCTGTTTCCCGGTCACATTTCCGTTCTCCTCCACCTCGGTGATAAAGGCCGGGAGATTGTCGGCCGGAATGCGCGCCGTAATCTGTGCGCTTCTCTGGTTCCGATCGCTGCCATAGCGGATGCTGCTGCCCGAGATATTAGAATTTTCTATGTATCCGCCCAGTTCCGTTACTTTTTTAGTGATACTTTCCATCAGTGAGTCAAATTGTGTAGATTCCAGGCTCATGGACACGGTGCGTATCAATTTCCTCTGTGTGTCCACCGGCTGAATCCCGCCGGATGAGGTGACCGTGTCCGTCTCTTCCGATGAATCCGGTCTGTATTCATCCTTCATCGCCTGGGCCGCCTCGGTTGCCTGTGGAATCTCGTGATACAGCATGGCCTCCTGTGCATTACCGGCAGCGCTTGTTTTCGCACTCGAACTGCCGCACGCCGTGAGCAGAAAACCAATACCGAGAAGCAGAAGTATGCTCCGTATTGTGTTCCTGTTTTTCATAATATCTCCTCCCTCTTCTGCAACACTTATCCTTCGTTCAGGTAATTCTGAAGCAAATCAATCAGTTTTCCAATATGGATGCCGTCCACAAACCGGTATCTGAATTCTTCGATTTCATTGGCGCACCTGGAAACCGCATATACAAGCGCCAGCGTGAGTGAATCGCGATTTTCCCTCACCTTCTGCAAAAAATCCGTGATATCCAGCTCAAGTGTCACGCAAAATGCCGGTTCCACGTTGTTTCTGAATACCTGACAGTGCATTGCCCGCTTCCAGTTCTTCTCATCTATGAGCTGATAACCACCATTTGGCATACTCATTTTCTCCATTCGGGCTGTTATATTCCGTTAGCGTCCGGCTAAGCGGATACGCAGCCATAAAATCATCCACCATCTTTTCATTTCTGCTGATTATCATCGTGCAGGCGCTGTCCCAGGCCGTCACTTCCACCTCTGCCAGGGGATGCTGCATGGTAACCGGGTTCTTCCAGAAACCGGGATATCCGTCGGCATACGGCAGGGGAAATTTTAGAATCTCATCAAGGTGAACCGTTCTTTTAAACCCCGACAGCACGGCCCATACCCACTGCATCTGTCTGTTTTGCATGACAAACTCCGTCAGCTCTTCTCCCGTCATCCAGCAGTAATTACTTCCGGCCATTCCTCCGCACTTTTCCTTGGGCAGCGGAAGTGTCTCATAGTCCGTAATCAGCCAGTTGTACAGGACCGGCGCGCCGTCCAGCGCCCGAAAAACATCCGCCATGTTGGTGTACCAGCTTTCGCCCTTTTCAAGAATTGCATCCTTCATGAGTTACCTCTCAATACAATCTTATCCTATCAAAATTATCCTGTCTAAATGTACATCGTGCCGTTTCCCACCTCTGATTTACAGTTCCATACCGTTCAGAAGTTCTTTCAGCGCTTTGAGTTCCCCGGCCGTCAGGGTGACTCCCTTTCCCATCTTCTCGTGGTTTTCCGACCATGCCCTGATATCGTAGACCGGCTCCCTGCTGTTCCAGCTTATCAGGTTCAGCTCCTTGGTCCAGCCGTTATTGGGCTTGCAAAGGCTGCCGCATTCCTTATATATTTCGTACTTGAGTTCCATATTTCCTTCCTCCGGATACCAGAGCGTGTTTGAAAATTGCTTTCCGTCAGCTGTGCGTCACATTTTCAAACACGCTCTGGTCTGATATTTACTAAAATTTTAACATGCGGGATATTCTTTTACAACGGACTTAATAGAAACGTCAGAAAAATACAGGCTTTGGAAAGAATTGACAGGATCGTGCCGCTTTTGGTTTCGAAGCTGCTGCTTTACCGGAACGGTTTGACTTTTCCCTCCCTTTATAGCACAATAAAGCAATATAAAATGTCAATTTCCATGAGAGGAGGAATATTTTGAAAATCGACCGATTATCGGGCCTGCTTTCCATTCTGGCAAATACGGAGCAGATTACGGTCCAGGAACTTGCCGACCGTTTCGAGGTTTCCAGACGGACCATTTTCCGCGATCTGGATGCCTTAAGCCGCGCCGGAATCCCCATCACCTCCTGCCCCGGATTTGGAGGGGGCGTATCGGTTATAGAGGGCTACAAGTTAAATAACCAGATGCTCTCAGACGGTGATAAGGAAAAGATATTTACCGCCCTGAGCGGCCTGAAAAGCCTGGGCGGTGATGACTCAGTCACAAGCCTGATCGCAAAACTGGTGCCTGAAAATGAGACGGACTTCTTCTCCCGGAGCAATTACGTAATCGACTTTTCCTCCTGGTTCAGTGACAGCATCACGCACGAAAAAGCGCTGAAATTACACCGGGCGATCTGCGATAAACGCTGCGTGAGTTTAGAATACATCTCCAGGAGAGCACGTTCTGTGAGAATGGTGGAACCCTGTAAGCTGGTTTTTAAGCAGTCCCACTGGTATCTCTATGCATTCTGTCAGGAAAAAGAAGAATTCCGCCTCTTCAGGCTGAGCCGGATTGTCTGCTTTGATATACTGGAACAGCAGTTCCGCCCCCGGCCTGTAAAGAACATTGAATTCATCTCATATTATGGGGAAGAACTCTTTTCGCCGCATGAACAGGAGGACTTTGAGGAAGTCGTCCTGGAATATGAGCCGGAGGACGCATTCGAACTGACGGACAAGATGGATGCCTCCTTTTTTAAGAGGAATAAGGATGACGGCGAAAGTCCCTGTGAAATTCGTTTTTACACTTCCGACCTTCACCGGACGGCAGTCTTTATCCTTGGATTTATACACAAGGTCAGGGTCGTCTCGCCTCCCGAACTGATTGGTGAAATAAGGCAGTTACAGAAATAAATCGGCTCCGGTGGCTAAAATACGGAAAACTTTCCTGTATAACAACGAAAAGCACGCTTCGCGAACTTTTCATTGCCACTCAACAAAAAAGGTGACACACTGATGTCACCTTTTTTGTTATACAATCATACCACCTTGCAAAAGCAGGGAACTACACACAGAAAAATGAAAAACGAGGTGGCTTGGAATGAAAAAAGAAGTGTTGGTATTTATATTTGACAGTTACGCCGATTGGGAACCCGCTTATATCTGCCCGGAGTTAAATAACCCCGAAACAGACTATGTGGTAAAAACGCTCGGTCTTGACAGTGAGCCGAAGCGTTCCATGGGCGGGTTCCGTACTCTTCCCGATTATACGGTAGATAATTTCCCGAAGGATTTCAGTTTCCTGCTTTTGACCGGCGGCCTTGCCTGGATGGAACGAAAGAATGATGCCGTCCTGCCCGTTGTAGACTATGCGGTCCGAAACCATATTCCGGTCGGGGCTATCTGCAACGCTACAAATTTCATGGCACAAAACGGATTTTTAGATCACGTCCGCCATACGGGAAATACTGTGGAATTTATGAAATCTCAGGCCCCGAATTACTCCGGTGAAAAGCTCTATCTTGAAAAACAGGCTGTCTCCGATTCCGGCATCATCACGGCCAACGGCTCCGCGGCCCTGGAATTTTCCAGGGAGATACTTCTGACATTAAAAGCAAAGACGGAAGACGGCGCCCGGGAATGGTACGGAATGCATAAATATGGTTTTTACCAGGATTAACACTGTCCGTCCTGCCGCGAATCCTTCCGTATCTGCCTGATGACGAATCCCAGCGTATAGACGGCCATAAAACCGGAAACCGCAGGCGCTATGGAACCGATCAGCAGCAAATTATCGGGATAATGTGTATATACAATCCAGATGAGGGGCATTCTTAAAAGCAGCGCGCCGAAGCAGCAGCTAATCATTGTAAATACGGTCTTCCCCCTGCCGTTCATATACCCGTTCAGGCAGAACACAAAGGAAACAGCCAGGTAGTCATAACTGCAGGCCCTGAAAAACGGGATTCCGGCCCGGACAATCTCGGGATCCGTATTAAATACGCCGATCATCGTCTGCGGTGAAACCTGGGCCCAGACAAAAAACAGGCAGGATGCAAAAAAAGCAAAGCCGATTCCCGCTGCCAGTGATTTTTTAGCCCTGTAAAGTTTCCCCGCGCCGTAATTCTGAGCGGTGATAACGGCCAGGGCGCTGGCAATGGAGGTTGCCGGAAGCATGGCGAACACATCGTATTTTCCCGCAATTCCCACCGCGGCGGCCGTATTGACTCCCAGCCGGTTGGTCACCGAGGTCAGGTAGAGAAATGAGAGTCTGACCATACTCTCCTGGAACGAAATCGGAATCCCGACACAGGCCAGTTCTTTGACCCTGTCTTTATAAATCCGCATATTGCTGAACGTAAACGTAAACAGGAATTTCTTTTTATTCAGGTAAATAATTGAGACAATCATGCTGACGGACTGCGACAGGACCGTTGCCAGCGCCGTTCCCGACACCCCCATATCCAGGTATTTTACAAATGTAAAATCGCCGATGATATTGAGTACGCAGGAGAGGGCCACAAAATACATCGGCCGCCTGGAATCGCCGTATCCACGGAGGATTGCGCTGATTGCATTGTATCCGCAGATAAAAAAAATTCCACAAAAACAGATCGTGACATACTGCTTTGCCAGGTAAAGCGATTCGGCCGGTGTCTTTAAGAGGGCCAGGATCGGGTCGGTAAAATACAGCATAACGCCCGTGAGGACAATGGCGACGATTGCAAAAACAGACAGTGTTGTTCCGATCGTCCTCCTCGTCTGCTCCTCATCCTGCATCCCCGTATATTTTCCCACCAGAATAGTGCCTCCCATTGTAAGGCCCGAAACCAGGTTGGTGATAATCTGAGTCACCTGGGTTCCGGTGGAAACGGCCGCAACGCTCTCCGGAGAACAGTACCATCCCACCACCATCAAATCCACAGCGCCATACAGCGCCTGTATCAGGCTCGCTATCAAAAACGGGATTGAAAATGTCAAAAGCGCCCGGAAAATATTGCCTTCCGTTAAAAGGTTTTCCTGTTTCATAATTTCTAACTCCTTTATCGTTACTGTTCACTTCATGCCCGGCAGCGCGCTTCCTGATGTGCAAAAACGGCAGGAAGACGCCTTTCTGTACTGTATAACTCGGGATTTTCAATAAAAGCATGTGAAAAATGCTTTGTAGAAGGGATTCCACTGAATTTTCCTATGATATAAAATAAACCCTCCAGCAAGTGGAGGGTCAACCCATTTCTTTTATGATTTTTCTTTCATAGACAAGCTATTGGACAGCGGCAGTTACCTCCGCGAGGGAATTCACTGACCGTGAGGGCGCAGCGTCATGGCCGCCCCTCTTTTTCCACCGGGATCTGAAGTTCCGTCACATACTGCTCCGTATCATCAGTAAATCCGGCGTCTATCAGTGTCACTTCCACGGAATCCCCGAGCAGAGAATATCCTCTTTCTTCCATGCAGGCGAGTAATTTCTCATAATATCCGGCCGCTCCCTTATGCGTGCCCGTAAAACGTACCGTCAGATAAGTTCCCTCCGGCAGATACTGCTCTGCACCGCTGCAGGTATCCCCATCCTCCAGAACCACAAAGATGCCGGAAAAATGTTCAAAGCTCCGTTTCAGTAGATTTTCCCTTGAAATGGCAACCCCCACCTTCCCCAGGAAAATCGCCGGTTCCGGCAGCCTTGCCCGCTCCAGTTCCCTGATCGGGTACTCCAAATCATCCCCCAGGGCAATCTCCTTCCGCAGGAATGCAATCCGCCGCTTTTTGCAGTAAATTTCCCTGATTTTCCCTGTTGGTGCACTGAGGGCATCCTCCAGGGAATTCAGTCTCCGCTCCAGCTTCTGTTCAATCCGCATCAGGGCTTCGATCTTTCGCCTTGTATCCTGTTTCTGTTCCTCCATCATCATCTGGAGGCTCTTCACCTCTCTCTTTTCAAAAAACAGGGCTATTTTTTTAAGCGGCATGTCCAGGGCACGCAGATATTTGATCGCATTCATGCGCTCAAACTGCCGGCTCGAATAATAGCGGTAGCCCGAATCCGGATCCGTCGTCTCCGGCCGCAGAATGCCGATATCATCGTAATACCGGAGCGTACGGATATTCACATCAAACAGCCTCGCCATCTCCCCGATTGTAAAAAGCTCCTTCATCTGCGCCTCCTTCTTCCCGCCCTGAACCGGGACTTCCGTCTGTTCCGTATTATATTTTGTGCATGGCAGAGCGGTAACCATAATGCTCCTGTTTCAATACAAATCATTACTCATTATTTTACTATACAGGAACCTCCCCTTCAAGTATATTCTGCTGTCGAAAGGAGCCGTCGAAAACCTTTTTCTTACTGGTTTATTTCATTTTTATTAATCTTTTATTTTATATTGACTTTAATAATATTAAAGTATATACTAAATTTAATTAAACATTCCAGCATCTCAGTGGTAAAATTTAATGCGTAAATTTAATAAGCAGTATACGTAAGGAGTGAATGCCTATGTCAATTGAAATCATACCCGACTGGATGGCAAACCTGGATGACGAGGACGTCACTTTTATCAAAAAGTTTATCCTGGCCTCCGGTTCCCTGAAAGAAATTGCCGGCCAGTACCATGTCACCTATCCCACAGTCCGGCTGAGGCTGGACAAAATAATTCAGAAGATCCTGATCAGCGAAGACACTGCGAATGAGCCGTATATCGCCCTGATTAAGCGGCTTGCGCTGAATGAAAAGCTGGATTTTGACACCGCCAAACTTCTGATATCCGAATATAAGAAAATCAAAAAGGAGGAACCTTAGATGGCAATGGCAAACTCTTTCATCCTTGTTATTCTAATCTTTTTTGGAGGCTCCCTGTGGCTTCAGTTTTATCTGTCGGGCAAACCCAGCAGGTGGCCGGGACTCATCCTGCCCCTGATCTGCTTCCTGTTCTCCCTGCAGGCGCTGCTTGGCATCGCAGCTTACAGCTCCGTGCGCACCTCCGTCACGACCATCACGGAGAACGGCACCTCCGTCACCCAGGAAGATGTCGTCGTACCGCCCGAGAAGAAGGATTCGCGCCAGATAGCTGCAACCGCAATCTCCGTATTTATCGGCAACAATATCCCCACCGTGGTTCTCCTCGGCATCTATATCACCCGGCGCAGCCGGAAAAAGAAGAACCTGGAACTGGAAAAAATGAATATTCAGGATTTGGAATAAAAGGCAGGAAAAAAGGACCTCCCCCCGGACAAGACACAATCCGAAAGGAAGTCCTTTTTTGCTGCCGTATGCATTCAACCCTGTAAGAAATAACGCAACCGGCATAAATCTATAAAAAGATGAAGGACCTGCTTTTAAATAGTTTCCCGGCTTTTCTTCTGTGTTGCCAGGCTGACCGCCACATAGGCTGCTGCCGACGGAAGTATCGGGAAAATCGATGCAAACGGCATCTGGACTCCCATTTTATTTATAATGACACAGGCGATTCCGATTAGGAAACTTGCAACCGCTCCCTGTGTCGTTCCCTTCTTCCAGAGTATCCCGCCCAGAATCATGACAAGACCTCCGGCCGTCATAAATGTATACGCCATGGACAGCAGGGAAATAATGCTGGAGAACTGCAGGGACAGTACAAGGGCCAAGAGTCCGACAATCACGGTGGACCAGGTTGTCATTCTCGCCAGCGTCTTCTCACTGGCCTGCGGATTGATATGTTTATAGTAAATATCGCTGACAATATTGGCCGTGATTGTGACAAGACCGCCGTCACAGGTGGACATGACCGCCGCGCAGATCGATGCAATTAAGAGCCCGGCAAGCACGGGCGGCATTGCCTCAAACAGCACCTGGAAAATAATCGTGCCGTTTGCTGCGTCCGGCCACATTGCTTTTCCGTACATTCCAATCAGGACGGGAAGGATAACAAAAGGAATAATCATAAGGGCCGCGATGATTGGCGCCCTCACCGCAGTTTTCTCGCTTTTACACGATACGGTACGCTGGAAGGCCGCGGATGAAACAAGGCCGTATAGAGCCGTCGGCCCCAGCATCATAATGAACGTGTCCATGCTGAACGGAATCAACTTAAAACTTTCCGCAGGCAGGTTCTGGGCCATTAACTGAAATCCGCCTTTGCTGCCGATGAAAATAACGGTGACAATGACTGTAATGAAGATAACCGTACTCTGGATCACATCCGTCATCATAACGCCCCAAAGTCCCGACATCGAAGAATAGATAATGACAATCAGAGTTGTGATGACCGCTCCCGCCACCGGATTGATGCCGATATATTCAAAAAGGCGCTTTCCTGCCATAATCTGTCCCGCCATGACCGCCGTATTGGCCGCTCCGTTTAAGATGGCCATCATAATGGCCGTTACCTTGTCCCCGTATCTCTGCTCCAGCATATCCGAAAGTGTGACACAGTTCCCTCTGTACACACGTCTCGACATAACGGCCGCAAACAGGATGTAGGATAATGCGGCACCTACTCCAAACCACATTCCTCCGATTCCGTATACGGCGCCATATTCCGCTCCGCCGACCACGATACCGTTGCCAATATGGGAACCAATATAGGATCCCGTTACCAAAAGAAGCGTCCCCTGTTTTCCGGCCGTCATAAAATCGTTCATGTTTCCGCCGTATTTTCTGCCTGCAAGTCCGATCGCGATCATCACCGCCATGTAAATCCCCAGAATTACTAACACTATGCCTAAACTGCTCATACGTTTCCCCCTTCTCCCCTTGCATTTCCAGGCATCCTCTGCCCGCCCTCTATGTTATAAAATTCCAATTGCCGCTGCCTGGTGCTTAAGCTCTTCCCTGAATGCCGGATGGGCAATGTGAATTAACTCCCCGGCCCGTTCTTTTACCGATTTGCCGCTTAAAACCGCAACGCCATATTCCGATACCACATACTCTACCATTGTCCGGCTCAGGGATACGGGCGTTCCCGGCTCGAAATACGGCACTATCTTGGAGTACTTTCCATTTTTCGTGACGGATTCTATGACCACAATGGATTTTCCGTCGGGACAGCTTACTGCTCCCGCGGCAAAATCGCCGATTCCTCCCATTCCGGAGTGCTGACGTCCTTTTAAATATTCCGCATTGGCCTGTCCTAGAAGATCGACCTGAACCGCATTGTTAATGGCCGTCATCTTATTATTTTTTGCAATAATGCCTGGAGTCAGGACATGGTTGCAGCAGTCCAGGCGGATTTCCAGATTGTCCTGCACATAGTCGAACAGCTCCCTGGAGCCAACCACCTGGGTACAGATGGAAACGCCCGGGTTCAGGGTCTTTTTCCGGTTGGTCACAAGGCCTTTTTTAGTCAGGTTCATCAGAAGATCCCCATATATTTCCGTATGGATTCCCAGATCTCTTACACCGTCCAGATACATCATGGCGGAGGAATTGAGGCGTCCGATTCCCACCTCCAGAGTGGCTTCATTTTCCACCAGTTCCGACAGGCTGGCGCCGATGGCCTTATATTTTTCCCTGTTTTCATCGGAATCGTCTATCTGTCCGATGTTGAGCGGATAGCCCTCCCCTTCCACAAGATAATCAAATTCTGAAATATGCATCACATTATCACCGTGGACAAACGGAAGTTTCTCATTCAGCTCCGCAATGGAAAGCGGCACCGCCCGGCATACATCGGCCATCATATCGGCCGAATTACCGAAAGAGACGTAACCGTCCTTATTCGGGGCCGACACGCAGGTGATAGCCACACGGCACTCAAAATCTTTCAGCGCCACCTTGGAAAATCCCGAAAAACCGCAGGGTATAAACTGCATTTTTCCTTCGTTGATATAGTCCCGGTTCACCGAATCCATAAAGCTGGTATAGACGTTCAGCCCGTTTCCCATATTCTCCAGAAGGTGGGGGAAGTCCTCCTCCGGGGCATAATAATTTGCCCCGGTCAGATCGCTTCTTTTACCCAGCTCGGTGAGAATTCCCACCGGTTCCCTGGCTCCGCAGCAGAAGCTGTCCCCATCCTGTATCATGGCTGCCGCCTCGTGGGCGGAAATCACTTTATCAGCATATTGTTCTCTCCATAATCGTTCCATTCTGCCGGCCTCCATCATTATTTGTTGTACTGTTTCTTGAGAGCCGAGGCAAGTCCGCCCTCCGCAATATCGTTCCTGAAATCGTCTACCTGCGTCGTCTGCATATGGACTCTGCCCAGATTGAACAGTTCGGAAACAAAATCGATCGTGTTCCGGAAACCCTGGAGCTCATAACATTTATTCAGGGAGTATTTAATAATCTTTGTGCTCTCCGGCGGTATCTGTGCAATTCTCTCCGCAACCGCCATGACCGTCTCTTCCAGTTTTTCACCCGGAACAACCTGGTTCACCACGTTCATGTCCCGCATCTCGCCAGCTGTAAAGAATTTGCTCAGGTAGAAGAATTCCCTTACTTTGTTAAACGGCATTTTCCAGACTTCCATCGGGAATTCGGGCACATATCCCAGAAGGATCTCCGGGTTGCCGAATGTGGCGTCCTCGGTGGCAATCACCATGTCACTGAGCATGGCAAGGGTAATTCCTCCGCCGATGCAGTATCCCCTGATCGCGGCCACAATTGGTTTTGGGAAATGCCACATTCTCATGAAAAACTCAATCTCTTCCGATGTGTCTTTCCTTCTCTCCACAACCCCGGTGATGTTGTGCTCCATTGCCTCCTTTAAATCAAATCCTGCCGTAAAGGCTTTTTCTCCTGCTCCCGTCAGGATGACAACACGGATCTCATCGTCCTCCGCCGCCATTTTAAGTGACTCGTCGATTCCGTGGATGACGGCGCTGTTTAACGCATTTCTCTTCTCCGGTCTGTTGATGATAATTTTGGCGATTGCTCCCTGTTTTTCATATAATAATTCGTTCATATTGAACCATCCTTTCCTTTAACTTTCTTCTTTGAGTTTTCAATCAGTTTGCTTTTATCTTATTAATCTCACGGATCAGTTCCGGAATTACCTCCAGCAGATCTCCCACGATTCCATAATCGGCCACTCCGAATATGGGAGCGTCCGGGTCCTTATTGATTGCCACGATCGTCTCCGCTCCCGACATTCCGGCCAGGTGCTGGATGGCACCTGAAATACCGCAGGCGATGTAGAGCTTCGGCGCCACCGTTTTACCGGTCTGCCCCACCTGGTGTGCATGTGGAATCCAGTCCGCATCCACGCAGGCTCTCGATGAACCGACCGCTCCTCCGAGCGCCTCGGCCAGCTCCCTGATGTAGGAGAAATTTTCCGCTTTTCCGATTCCGCGGCCGCCGGACACGATGATGTCCGCTTCCTCCAGATTGACGGACTGGACCACCTCCTTTATGCGCTCCACGATCTCGGTGCGGATGTGTTCCGGACTTATGTCAACTTTTTCCCTGATGATTCTTTGTTCTGCATGACTGCCAACCTGTACATCTTTTGCATTACCTGTTTCCTTTACCGGCTTCTTAAATACCCCCGGCCTCACGGTTCCCATCTGGGGCCTGTGGTCCGGACAGAGAATCGTAGCCATCAGGTTTCCGCCGAATGCCGGTCTTGTCCACTCCACATTTCCCGTCTCCGCATCGATATCCAGCGCCGTACAGTCGGCCGTAAGCCCTGTTTTCAGCCGGCATGCCAGCCTCGGCCCCAGATCCCTTCCGTTGTTTGTCGCTCCCATCAGAATGACCAGGGGCCTGTACTTTTCCACAAGCTGTGTCATACAATCTGCAAACACGTCGGTTCTGTAGTTCCGGTATATCTCACCCTCTACCAGGAGCACTTCGTCCGCGCCGTAGGCTGCGGCCTGCGCGGCCGTCTCTTCCGCCTCATATGCCGGTATCACCGCCACCAGCTTCTGTCCCGTCTTATCGGCCAGCATCCGGCCCGGCGTCAGCAATTCATAGCCCACCGGCTTTGCCTTTCCTTCCTCGGTCTCAATAAATACCCAGATATTCTTATAATCCTGTCTCTGTTCCACTTAAATCCCCTCCCGCATGTCACACCAATTTTTTCCCGTCCAGAAATCCTGCCAGGCCGGCTGCAAACTCCTGGGCGGTCTTTCCTTCCTCTTTAATTCCCTGTTTTGTCCTGACCGGTGTAAATGTTTTCTTTACTTTTGTCGGGGAGCCCTTCAGGCCGCATCGTCCGGTGTCGATCCCCAGCATTTCGGCCGTGAGTACCGGAATCTCCGCCCTCGACGCCCTCATTTTACCTTTAATCGACGGGAGCCTTGTATCACCGGAAATCTTGGTTACCGTCACAACCGCCGGCAGTTTCGCCCTTATCACATCGTATCCGTCATCATTCTCCCTCTTCACCAGCACCGCGTCCTCCGCAAGTTCCACGTCGGAGGCATATGTAATCTGCGGGATATCGAGGTGTTCCGCCATCTCCGGCCCGACCTGGGCAGTGTCGCCGTCAATCGCCTGTTTTCCGCAGAGCACCAGGTCAATTCCCCCAACCTCCTTATCCAGCCATGAGACAGCCTCCGACAGCACAAAGCTGGTTGCCAGGGTGTCCGAACCTCCGAATGCCCTGTCGCTGATGAGCCATGCCCGATCCGCCCCTATGGACAGGCATTCCCTGAGCGCCGCCCTGGCCTGATCCGGTCCCATGGAAATGACGAGGACCTCCGCCCCGTACCGCTCCTTCAGACGGATTGCCGTCTCCAGGGCATATGCGTCATACGGATTTACGATGCTGGGAACCCCGGCGCGTATCAGTGTGTTTGTCACAGGATCAATCTTAATTTCCGTTGTGTCGGGAACCTGTTTTACACATACAATAATCTTCATATTCTTTTTTCACCGTCCTTTAATTTTCTATGTATTCATTGTATCAGAGCGAATTTTCTAAAAATAGCAGTTTAAATTTTTACTATCTTGCAACTGAAAGTTGCATCTGAAATTAAAGTGATCTATAATTGAGATACTATCGGAAACCGTTATCCGGCGGGATTTCCGGCCGTTTTTGAACAGGTGAGTTTATACAGACAGGCAGGTGATTAGATGGAAATACGACAGCTGCGTTATTTTGTGCAGGTATGTGAAAGCGGCAGTCTGCTGAGGGCATCCGAGATACTTTTTATCTCCCATCAGGCCCTCAGTAAATCGCTGTCTTTGCTGGAGAAAGAACTGGGCGCAGCCCTGTTTTACCGTACTCCAAAAGGCATGATTCCCACCCAGTTCGGACAGGAGTTGCTGGAGAGCAGCCGCCCGATACTCGAAGAATGGGAACGTCTGAATCTGAAACTGGAGGAATCAGCGAACCATTATAAAGGCAAGATACGCCTCGGTCTGTCCGGAGGCCTCATTTACTTTGGTTCGGACAAGATCTGGGAATATTTCAAAGAGCTGCATCCCCACACGGAAATCGAGTCATTTGAGCACGGTTACATCGAGGGTCTGAGGCTCCTGAAAGCCGGGACACTGGATGCCGTCATTATTTCAGACTATGAAAACTCGGACGGCTATATCACCTACAGTCTGCCGTCCACCAGACGCCTTGTGATTGTGGAAAAAAACAATCCGCTGGCCTCAAAAGAAGAACTGGAATTTAAAGATTTGAAGAATCAGAAATTTATCCTGTGCATCAACGATTTTGCCTATAATAAATTCCTGCGCCTCTGCCAGGCGGAGGGCTTTACCCCCGATGTACGCCGCACCAGTGATACGGTTTACATGTACAAGCTGTGCAGCGAGGACGGACTCTGCGGGCTCTGCATTGACTCCAATGCGTCGAATCTCGTTCCGAAATATCCGGAACTGAGAACCATCCCGTTTAAAGACAACGCATTTCCCTATCCGCTCACACTGGTGGTAAGAAATAATTATCCCAAGCCAACACTGATCAAAGAACTGGTGGACTTCCTCACCTATTCCCTGAACAGCGTCTTATATTAACTTTACAGGACGGAGGAAATCAATGACTCACACACTTTATTACAAGTTTATACTGGGATATCTGCTGTTCGGTTTTCTGGGCTTTGTCACAATTGCGACGGTCTCATCCGACATGACATATGATCATCTGATTGGCCAGAATGCGGAAGCCCTCTATGACGAGGCGACTATGATTGCGGACAACTGCAGCAAAGTCTATGAGGGGAAACACCTGGATCTGGACGCTACCTACCCCCAGCTGGATGCGGTAGCCACTTATCTGAAGGCACGGGTATGGATCCTGGATCACAGCGGCGTCATCACCGCCGACAGCAGCCGCAAAGCGATCGGAACCACGATAGAGGGCTTTGATCCCACCGCACAGGGAAACCGGCTCTATTCCATCGGCCAATATTACGGGATGTTCGACAGCGACGTCCTGTCTGTCCTGGCTCCCGTTACGGGAAATATGAATACTTACGGATATGTGGCGGTCCACCTCCCCATCAGCGTGGTAAAGGCGGAGCAGAACGGTTTTCTGAACATTGTATACATTACATCCGCCATCATCTTCTGCCTCTCGCTGATCATTTTGCTTGTATTTACGAAAATTGTGTATTTTCCTTTGAAAAAGATCACCTATGCGGCCAACCAGTATGCCGACGGAAACCTGTCGCACAATATCAGGGTCACCAGCCAGGACGAGATCGGCTATCTGGCCAGTACGTTGAACTATATGTCGAATGAGTTAAACGACATGGAGGAATACCAGAGAAAATTCATCGCCAACGTCTCACATGACTTCCGCTCTCCCCTCACCTCCATCAAGGGATACCTGGAAGCTATCCTGGACGGGACCATTCCTCCGGAGCTCTACAAAAAATACCTGGGTATCATCATCTCGGAGACGGAGCGCCTGAACAAACTGACCCAGGGAATGCTGACACTCAACTCCCTGGACAGCAAAGGATATTTAAGCCGCACCAACTTTGACATCAACAGGACCGTCAAAGACACGGCTGCCACCTTCGAGGGCACATGCAGCGCAAAAGGTATCACCTTTGACCTGACCTTCTCGGATTCCATCCAGATGGTCTACGCAGACCTGGGCAAAATCCAGCAGGTTCTCTATAACCTGATCGACAATGCCATCAAATTCAGCCATGAAGACTCTGTCATCTATATCCAGACCTCCGTGCGCTATGAAAAAGTATTCGTATCCGTCAAGGACACTGGCGTAGGCATCCCGAAAGACAATGTCAAAAAAATCTGGGAGCGCTTCTACAAAAGCGACGCCTCCCGCGGTAAAGACAAAAAAGGAACCGGCCTGGGCCTCGCCATAGTTAAGGAAATCATCCAGTCCCACGGGGAAAATATTGACGTAGTCAGCACCGAAGGCGTAGGCACTGAATTTATTTTCAGCCTTCCTAAAGCCACTACTCTGTAATCAGATGAGAAATTGTACGCTCCACGGGCGGGCTTCTTCAACTACGAAAAGCACGCTTCGCGAACTTTTCGTTGCCACTCAACAGAAAAAGCGGCCGGAAATTATGCATTAATACTCATAATTTCCGGCCGCTTTTTGATTTTGGGTTGCCGCCTGGACTTATTTCTGCCCTGTTTATTTCTGCCGGGCTTATTTCTGCTCCACCTATCACTGCCTGGCCGTCCTGCGGCCGGGTATTCTCCTCCCTATAAAGCCAGTTTATAGATGTTCACCACATCCTCCGCCGAAATTGCAAATGCAAAACCGGTTTTATGGCCTTCCAGCGGATAATCAATCCTGGCCGCCATCCTGCGGAGTGTGGCCTCGGACGTATCGCCGTCCACAAATTCCCGGATCGTCCGCGGCATGCCGATAGACTGGAACCATTCCGAAAGGGCGTCGATTCCGGCCAGAGCGGTGCGCTCCGGGCAGTCAAAATCATACTCTATGCCAAACAGCTCCACCGCCAGCTTGGCGAAAAGACTCACATTCCGTTTATACACATAGCGCATCCACACCGGCGTAATAATCGCCAGGCCCAGGCCGTGGGGGACGTTCCACTCCGTGCTCATCTCATGTTCCATCAGATGGCAGGCCCAGTCTCCCACCAGACCAATCCTGAGCAGTCCGCTGATGGCAAAAGGCGCTGTCGCGGCCAGTGCGCTGCGTGCCGCATAATTGTCCGGTTCCCGAACGGCGATCGGCGCATTTTTAAGCACCGTCTTCATCCCTGCAATCAGGAACTGGTGGTTCATGTACACATCGGGCGTCGCCGTGCAGAAATTTTCCACCAGATGGGACATGATGTCCGAGGCGCCGGACGCGGTCTGCATCGGCGGAACGCTGTAGGTCAATTCCGGGTTCAGGATACAGAATGCCGGGCGCACTAACGGGTTATCGTCAATGGAGAGTTTTAACTGTGTCTTCTCATTCGTTACCACCGAGGCACAGCTGCACTCGCTTCCCGTTCCCGAGAAGGTGGAAATAACGCCCAGGGTCAACACCTTTTCCGGTGTTACCACCATCCGGTACATATCCCACACATCCCCGTCATAAGGCACGCCGCAGGCGATCCCTTTGGCGCTGTCGATGACGGAGCCGCCGCCTACGGCCAGAACGCAGTCACACTTTTCCTTCCGGCACAGTTCAATTCCCTCATATACCTTGGAAAGTCTGGGGTTGGGAACAACGCCGCCCAGCTCTGCAAATTCCATACCGGCTTCCGTCAGATACTGTTTTACTTTTTCAATCAGCGGCTGTACAAACGGCTCGCCCGAATGGTGAATCAGAGCCTTAGTCCCTCCGAAACTTTTAAGCAGTTCGCCGCATCTTGCCTCCGTGCCGCGGCCAAAAATCATATCTGGAATATTCTTAAGTTCAAAATTGATCATCGCAGTGTCCTCCTTTCAGCCGGACTAAACAGACTGCTTGAGGATAGTAAAGAAATCTTCCTCACGCATCGGGTGCAGATCTCCCGCCACATCAGTTCCATAGTAAAAAATTCGTTTGCACACCTTGTGCAGAATCTCATCCGTCATCTGTTCTTCCTTCACTCCCAGCTCGCGCAGATTTTTGGGAAGTCCCAGTTTATTATGGAAGAAATCGGCCAGCGCCTCAATTCCCGCCAGCGCCGTCTGCTCCGGTTCGTCCGCATTATAAGGAATGTTAAATACATTCGTCGCGAATTTTAAGAACAGCTCCATGTGTTCTTTATAGATATATCTCATCCAGTGCGGTGTGATGATTGCCAGCCCTGCGCCGTGTGGAATATCCCACTCGCCGCTCATCTCATGTTCCAGGGCATGGCAGTTCCAGTCACCGTGACGGCCGAATTTCATATAGCCGTTTATCGCATAGCCGCTCAGGAGCATCAGCGCCCCTCTGGCCTCATAATTCCTCGGATCCTCAAGGCAGACAGGACCGAACTTGATTGCCGTCTTCAGTCCGCTGATACAGAAATAATCGGAAAAATCGTTGTCCGGATCCGCTGAGAAGAAGTTTTCGCAGATGTGGGACACGATATCCGCCGTCCCCGAAGCCGTCTGGAACCGGGGCGCCGTAAAGGTAAGAGTCGGATCCAGGATGGCAAATTTCGGCCGGATCATGATGTTGTCGTTGTTATCCTCTACACCGCGTTTTAACTGTTCATCTTCCTTGGTGATTACCGTTCCTGTAGTGCATTCGCTTCCGGTGGCCGCAAAGGTGGAAATCACGCCGACCGGCAGACATGCTTTATGGACTGCTTTCATCGTAAAAAAGTCCCAGACATCTCCATCATACGGCACGCCGAGGGCGATAGCCTTGGAGCTGTCAATCACCGAACCGCCGCCTATAGCCAGGACAAAATCCACTTTTTCCCTCCGACACAGCTCGATTCCTTCATAAACCTTATCCAGCCTGGGATTTGGCACACCCCCGCCCAAATCCACATATTCCAGCCCGGCTGCATCCAGATAGCCTTTTACCGCCTCGATTAACGGCTGTACAAAAGGTTCACTTACATGGTGGATCAGCACGCGGGATCCGCCGTTTTCCTTAATTAGAGCGCCCGCCTTGGCTATCTCACCTTTTCCGTAGATAAGATCCGTATTACCACGCAATACCAGATTAATCATATTCTTCTCTCCTTTTTAATCTATTAACTGTTTCTGTGTCATCATGCTGACTACGGCAAAGGCAATCAGAGACGGGATAAATACTGTAATGGTGGAATAAGGCAGTGCAAATATGCCCAAAAGTTCCAGCAGCTCAAACCCTACTCCAACCACAGAACTGGCAACCGCGCCCGACGGCGTACCTTTTTTCCAGAGGATGCCTCCAAGAAACGGAATCAGGCAGGCCGCACAGAGGAACATATAGGTATTGGAAAGCACGCTTACAATCGAGCCAAAGCTGAGCGCAATCACAATTCCGATCACCGTTACCCCGATATTTAATCCCAGCGTCATCTTCGACAGCTTTTCAGGGGTGGCGTCACGGTCGATATATCCCTTGTAAATGTCATTTAGGAGCACGGCTGAAAATGCAATCAGAGCGCTGTCGATTGTGGACATTACCGCCGCGACAACCGCCGTCACAATCAGAGCGGCCGCAACAGGCGGCAGGATATTCATAACCACGGAAAAGAACGCGTCGTTGCCTGTGGCTCCAAACTTGACCGCCCCGTACATACCCACGAATGTGGGAGCAATGCTCAGAGGAATGATTACGACGGCAGCCAGCAAATGGGCAATTTTAGAGGTCGCGGCGCTCTTTGCGGAGTTGACCCTCTGGAACGTGCACTGATCCGTAAAAATACTGAGCGCAACCGGGATAATGAGCAGCATCATCGTTGCGGCGTCATATCCTCCGGTAAACCTGGTAAACGTCTCCGGCACCGCGCCGGAGGCCACGGCCTCCCTGATCAGATCCATCGCACCAATTGACATCAGTACGGCCACGCTGACAATCAGACCGGCGGCAATGACCAGTGTCTGGACAACCGATGTGGCAAATGCTCCCCACAGGCCTGAAATCTGTGAATAGAGCAGAACAACGACTGCGATTACGATGACACCGGCGGTTCCGTTCAGTCCCAGGGCGATGAACAGAGCCTTGCCCGCCATGAGCTGAGCCCCAAGGATTCCCAGGTAGGAAAGAACGGTGGCCACGTTGTAAACTTGTGCCGGAATCTCACTCTTATAACGTTTGCGAAGATAATCAGCCAGCGTCAGATACCCTCCACGGTACATAAAGTTGCTGATGCAGAACGCCAAAACCACATAGGAAAGCGCACAGCCGAAACCGTAGGCAGCCCCGCTGAACCCGACGGCGGCTCCCTCCCCGGCGCCTCCGACGACCAGGCCGTTTCCGATATGCGCCCCGATGGCTCCGCCCATGATGAGCAGAATTCCGCCCGAACGCCCCATGTTAAGATAGGAATCAAAATTGCTCGCATGTTTTTTCCCCATCCAGCTGATGACAATCATGCTGATAAAATAAATAGCCATAACAATTATAATCGTAGTAATCAAAGTACTCCTCCTCTCCCGGAAACCGATTTCTGCCCGGCGGTTTTCAACCGCTTTTTCGGCAGCAATCAGCATTCCCAACCCTCATTTAACCTATTTTTGCGTACAAAAATCCCACCGCCCACCGCCTGTTACGGCGGCAGCGGCTTTCCGGTTCCCCAACCGGTGGATGGTTTATATTTTTACTGTTATGAATTGTGCAGGATCCATGCTGTGATTGATGTGGAAACTATGAATGGTGTGGATGGTGTACCTACAGATACCGTAAATACTGGATACTATAAATACGCATACTGTAAATACAAATGCTATATGTAAAGGATACTGTAATTACGGAATCAGTGAAATACGTTTCAAATCAAAGTACTCTTCCATGCTCCAGCGCGACTGGTCACATCCGAGTCCCGACTGTTTGATTCCAATGTGAGGTGTGTGCGGGCCTCCGCCTGCCCCGTTAATATAAACGTCGCCCGATTCCAGGACTTCGAACGCTTTGGCAATATCCCGGGCGTCATGGCCGTAGAAATAAGATGCCAGTCCATATTCGGTGTCAACCGCCTTTGCCAGGGCGTCATCCAGCTCTTTGAACGGCTGTACGCTGATAATCGGACCGAAAATTTCCTCTTTGCAAACTCTCATCTCCTCGCGGACATCGCGTAAAAGAGCCGGTGTAATATAGTTGCCGTCCTGCTTCTCCTCCGGAACCGTGCCTCCGCATACCAGTGTGGCGCCTCCGGCTACCGCCTCGTCGATCAGCTCCAGCATGCGGTCTCTTGCACTGCGGCTGATCATCGGCCCCATCACATAACCTTCGTCGTGCTTGCAGCCCAGTTTTACCTCTTTCAGGCCCTCTTCCACTTTTTTGAGGAACTCTTCGTAAATATCCTCATGTACATAAATGCGGTTATAGTTGGTACAGATTTGCCCCGCATTTGAAACCTTCATACCGATTGTATTCGCCACAACGTAGTCCACGTCGCTGTCCGGCATAACAATGACAGGGGCGTTTCCTCCCAGTTCCAGTGAAAAACGTTTGATGGAAGTAGACGATGCCTCGGCCATGGCGCGGCGGCCTGTTTCACAGGAGCCAATCAGAGTAATCATTCTCGGGATTCTGCTCGTATTTAATACCCTGGCAACCGTGCTCGGCGGGCCGCTTACAAAGTTGATTACACCGGCCGGAAGGCCTATTTTCTCACAGATGCTTCCGATATAGAGTGTAGACAGCGGTGTGTCGCTGGCCGGTTTGACAATCAGGGGATCTCCCGCCACCATGGCCGGACCAATCTTTAACGCCATCATCGCAACAGGGTAATTCCAGGCAATGTGAGCCACGACAACCCCCATGGGACGGCGCTCTATGGCATGATACAGTTCACCGTAGGATTTATTCGGGGAATAAACGGTGGTTCCGTCCATCCTCTTTCCTTCCTCGGCATAATACTGGATAAATTCATCAAACATAACGAGATCATCCATGGCCGTCGCATACGGTTTACCCGATTCCACCGACAGAATCTCGGCAATTGCTTCCTTCTCGTCCATGATTGCGCTGTTCAGTTTCAAAAGCCACTCAACCCTGGTCCCCACCGGAGTTTTCGCCCACGGTTTAAATGCCGCCTGGGCCGCCTCAAGCGCTTCTTCACACTGCTTTTCAGATGCGGTTGCCAGTTCTGTGATAACCGTGTTGTCGGACGGATCGAGTATCCTGACAATTTCGCCCTGACCGTCGACCAGTTTTCCATTAATATACTGTTTGTACATCCTTGTCCATCTCCTTTATATTCATTTTATTTGTGTTCTTTTGGTTGTTCACATTATTATATCATAAACTTCTGTCTGCAAATATACGTGGTTTCATGCCTTTACTTTGCATCTTTTATATAATGCCCTGTTTTTTCAACCGTTCCATCTCGCCTTCCGTCATCTGAAGCACATTCCGGTAAATTTCCTCCGTGTGCTCCCCGACCTCCGGCGCGGGCCTGTACTCCAGCTCGGGATGGCCGCTCAATTTGAATGGAAATCCCATATAGGCAACTTCCCCAACACCGTGCACTTCCTGCCTGATAATATAGCCGTTCTCATTCAGATGCGGGTCCCGCAGAAGCCGCCCTGGTGTTGCGCAGATTCCGCAGGGAATATCGGCGCTTATAAATTCTTTTTCCAGCTCCCCGCATGTTTTTCCATCCGCCCACGCCTGGATTTCTTCCATCAGCAGATCCATATCCGTCACCCGGAGTTCAATATTATCAAGATACTTCGGATTCCCGAGAATGCGGTTATCGGGAATCAGTTTGAGAAGCCGCCTGAAAAGCGGATCCGTTCCCGCGTGAAAATTAATCCATCCGTCCTCTGCCTTCAGATATCCGTAAGGCGAACTGTCGTCGCCGCTTATGGCCGCCTCATCTCCGTTGACGCTGGCATCCGCTATGGCGGTTGTCCGGATCATGGAGGAACCGGCCACCATGGACACATCCAGGAACTGGCCTTCTCCTGTTTTGCCCCGCTCGTACAAAGCCAAAACGGTTCCAAAAGCAGCATATATAGCCGCCATGTAATCATGAATAGGACCTTTACTGCGCTCCACACGTCCCTTTTCTATCCTTGTCACTCCTGATACGGAGGAAATAATTCCGTCAAATGCCGTCCTGCGGCTCATCGGCCCGCTCTGGCCGAAGCCCGTCACGGAAACCATAATAATACGCGGATTGATTTTCTTTATCTCTTCATAGCCCAGGCCCATCTTTTCCATGACCCCGACGCGGAAATTTTCTATTACAACGTCCGATTTCTCAATGAGTTTCTTGGCCACCTCAATCCCCTGCGGGGTGCGCAGATCCGCGGTGACGCTTTTCTTGTTTCTGTTGTATGCCGGAAAGAACAGGCTGACTCCATCCTTCCACGGCCCGACCGTCCTGGTGGCCTCGCCGGAACCCGGTTTCTCAACCTTAATTACCTCCGCCCCCATATCCGCCAGCAGTGCGCCGCAGTACGGCCCTGCAATATAACGTGTTAAATCCACAATGCGGATTCCCTCTAAAATGCCTGTCACAAGTTTTCCCCCTCTCCGGTTACATTCCGTCCCTCCGTGGTTTACTTAAGCAGATGGCCTGAGATAACGGCTCTCTGTATCTGGTTCGTACCCTCAAAAATCATAAATATCTTGGCGTCTCGCATCAGTTTTTCCACCTCGTACTCCCTGGAATAACCGTATCCCGAGAAAATCTGCACTGCGTCCAGCGCATTCTGCATGGCCGCTTCTGAAGCAAACGTCTTTGCAATTGCATCCATTTTGCCATCCACCGCTCCGCTGTCAATCATGGCCGCACACTGGTAAACAAGACTTCTGGCCGCCTGGTTCCTGATTTCCATGTCAGCCAGCATAAACTGGATTGCCTGTAAATTGGCTATCGGCTTTCCGAATGTGATTCTGGTTTTTGCATACTCCACACTCAAATCGATAGCCCTTTGGCTGAGTCCCACGGCCATGGCCGCGCATTCAAGCCTCGTCCGATCCAGTGTCTGCATGGCCAGTTTAAATCCTTTTCCCTCTTCTCCCAGAAGATGATCCTCCGGCACATGAACCTCCTCGAGTATCACATCGGCCGTTGTGGAAAGGCGGATTCCCATTTTGTCCTCATGCTTTCCAACCGAAAGGCCTTCTCTGTCCCGCTCCACCAAAAACGCGGAAATTCCTCTTGTCCCCATATCGGGCGACGTCTTTGCAAATACAACGTAAAAATCGGCATGCGGCGCATTGGTTATAAAACACTTACGACCTGTGATAATGTATTCTCCATCCTTTTTAACCGCCTTTGTTCTGATCGCTCCCGCATCGGAACCGGCATCCGGCTCTGTCAGACAGAAGGAACCCATTCCTCCGTTTATCAGCGCATCAGCCGCAAGCTGTTTCTGTTCTCTGGTTCCTGCAAGGAGAATCGGCTTCATCGCCAGTGTGCTGGCCTGGACCGCTACGGAAAATCCGGCGTCAGCCCTGGCAAATTCCTCGGCTACCAGGATATTGGCCGTCGTCTCAAGCCCTGCTCCTCCCAGCTCTTCCGGAATACAGAGTGACGTATAGCCTAACTCCGCCGCTTCCCTGTAAACTTCAAGCGGCGTCTCCCCCTTCAAATCATACTCTTTTGATACCGGCCTGATTTTCATCTCTGCAAATTCCATGGCCATCTTCTGAATTTCCCTGTTCTCCTCTGATAAAATGTGTGGCATCTCTTTCCTCCCGCTTCTCTCATTTCACTTTTCCGGCTGCTGCCCACTTCGTGCACAGTCCCCCGCTCTGTCCGTCGTGCCTATCAGACACAAGAGCAGTCCATATAGTGATATTAGTATTTAATTCACGTATCGTCTTATTTTCTAATGATTTCATTCTAACAGATGCAATTATCTAAAAATAGCAGTTTACATTTTTACCCAGTTGCAACTGTCGGTTGCATATTGTCAATAAGAATACCAAATGTATTCCTGAACAAGCGGGGCCGCTGTCCCATAAGAGGTTGCATAACCCGGCCGGGAGTGTTATCCTTTTTCTATCGGCAGAAAAATTGGCGGGAAAATTGTATGAATATGGCTGGTTATGTCACGGGGAAATGTGTTTTAAAGAACAGGAGGACAGATATGGAGATTTTATCCGGTGAATTATATATAGAAGAAATAAAAGAGCTGATTCGGGAATATACCACTTCCCTCAGCAGGGATTTGACTTTCCAGAACCTGGACGAGGAGTTGAATGATATCAAAGCCAAGTACACGGATCACGACGGGAAGCTGCTGGCGGCTTTTGAGGACGGCAAAGCCATCGGCTGTATCGCGCTTCGCAGGTTTGATGAGAACCGCTGCGAAATGAAGCGTCTTTTTGTCAAACCGGAGTACCGCGGCCGCCGCGCCGGACAAGCCCTGGTGGAGGAAATTATTAAAACCGCACGGGATATGGGTTATCACTCCATGCTCCTGGATACCGTCGCGCCGCTCCAGAACGCCGTAAAACTATATCATATGTATGGGTTCCGGGAAATTGCGGCCTACTATGAAAATCCCATGCCAGATGCCATTTTCATGGAACTGGAATTGTAAAACAACTTAGAATCATCATAGAATCCGATAAAGAAGGCAGCCGCCGGACAGGAAATGAATCCTTTCCGTCGGCTGCCTTCTTTATCTTACCGATATTATTTATCTTCAATTGCCATAATCTGATCGACTCTGCGCTGATGCCTTCCGCCTTCAAATTCCGTATTCAGCCATACTTCGGTAATCATCTTTGCCAGCTCACTGCCTACTACACGGGCTCCGAAGCAAAGTACATTGGCATTATTATGTAACCTGGACATTTTTGCAGTATACGGTTCGCTGCAGACACAGGCGCGCACGCCTTTTACTTTATTGGCAGCCAGGGAAATACCGAGTCCCGTACCACAGATGGCGATTCCCAGATCAGCCTCCCCATCAACCACTGCGCGTCCGACTTTCTCACCATAGACCGGGTAATCACAGCTCTCCGTCGAATTCGTTCCCAAATCCAGAACTTCATAGCCCTTTTCCATTAAAAATTCTTTGATAATCTCTTTCAGCTCTACGGCTGAGTGATCGTTTCCGATTGCAATTTTCATAATTGTACTCTCCCTTTGCCTCGTGTAAAGAAGCTCTCCTCTTTCTGTGCGGCTCTGATGCCGCATGCTGATAATAACCATTTCCCATTGTAGTAGAGAAAAAGGGGCTTGTCAATATGGTTGGGGGGACATGCGTATTGGTATTGCAGAGCTTCTACCTAAAAAGGGGGATTTAATTGAGGAAGGAGAACGCCGCCGGGACGGTCGGGGGGGGGGGGGGGGGGGGGGAGTGGGGGATGGGGGATCAGTCCCGGTCCCGGTTTGAAGGTTGTCGCGGGTGGGAATCCGGGCAGAAAAAGTTCCTACGGGAATCGCTTGCGCTCTTTGGAGTACATAACGGACACTAACCTCGTGAAATACCTCGGTAAGTGCCGATGAACTCCCAGGTTCCCTCCGGAATCTTTTTCTCCCTTCTTCCCCACAGGAAGGTTATGAACCGTGACTGAAGACGCGTAGGTTTTCGCCATCCCGTGCCCCGGCCTGCGGCCGCTGATCTGTTCTTATTTCTTCAAAGGGGGAGGTATTGTCGCTGCCACTACGTTTCCTCTAATTCCAGGAGAATTCCTCCTGTATGGTATTCAATTGATGAGTCTGAACTTTAGCGCCTGACCTATTCTTAAATAACCTTTGAATTTTTTAGAGCAATCGAAAAATTTATCTTTATATTTATCTCCGAATCCAACCCGAAACAACTTCAAAAAGTAAATCGTTCACGACTACATAGTGGCCGCGACAATACCTCTCCCACACTTGACGGAAGAGACAGTCAGCCCCTGAAGCCGGCGGGCGGGGCAACACCTTCCCTGAGTCTTCAGTCCCGTCGACAAACTGCCCGGGGAAGGAAGGAGAAAAGATTCCGAAGGGGACATTGGAGCCCGCCGGTGCTTAGCGAGGTCCTTTCGAGCTTAGCATCCGCTGTGCGCTCCACAAGCGGAAGCGGGTCCCCGTAGGAATCTTTTCTCCTGGATTCCCCCTCACCACACCCTATAAACTGGGACTGAAGACTCATATACACCCTCCCACTCCCCCGTCCGCCGTCTTACAGAGGCGTCCTCGCATCTCAACTAAATCCCCTTATTCCACGCGGACTGCGGACGCTTCGAGTTTTCCATCGTTCAAGTCAATCTGGATGATGTCTCCCGCTCTTACGCCGTCCGACAGAATCAATCTGGCGGCCAGTGTCTCCACGTTCTTCTGCAGATATCTCTTAAGAGGCCTTGCGCCATAAACGGGATCGTAACCGTTTTCCACGATAAATTCCTTTGCACGGTCGGTCAGTGCAATGGAAAGTTCCTTGTCGGCCAGACGTTTGTTGACATCCTCGACCAACAGGTTGATGATACCGCCTATATTGCTCCTGGTGAGAGGTTTAAACAGAATAATCTCATCCAGACGGTTCAAAAACTCCGGACGGAAATGGGCGCGTAAATCGTGCATAACCGCTGATTCGGCATCCGGCAGGATCATGCCGCTGTCGTCGATTCCTTCCAGCAGATACTGGGAACCGATATTGGAGGTCATAATCAGGATTGTATTCTTAAAGTCCACCGTCTTACCCGTGGAGTCTGTAATCCGTCCGTCGTCCAGCACCTGGAGCAGTACGTTGAATACGTCCGGATGGGCCTTCTCGACCTCATCAAACAGAACAACACAATAAGGTTTTCTGCGGACGGCTTCCGTAAGCTGGCCTCCCTCGTCGTATCCTACATATCCTGGCGGCGCTCCGATCAGACGTGATACGGAATGCTTCTCCATGTATTCACTCATATCGATACGGACCATGTTATTCTCGTCGTCGAACAGACTTTCCGCCAGCGCTTTGGCAAGCTCTGTCTTTCCGACGCCGGTAGGTCCGAGGAACAGGAAGGAGCCAATCGGTTTGGACGGGTCTTTAATTCCCGCTTTGGAGCGGATCACCGCCTCCGTCACCTTGGTCACGGCCTCATCCTGGCCAATCACACGTTTGTGGAGAATCTCATCCATATGGAGCGTCTTGCTCCTCTCACTCTCCGTCAGTTTGGCAACCGGGATTCCGGTCCACTTCGAGATGATCCTGGCAATCTCCTCATCAGTTACACTCTCGTGTACCAGGCTCATTTCCTCGTTCTTTACACGCTCCTCTTCCTGCTCCAGCTGTTTTGTAAGCTCCGGCAGTTTGCCGTACTGGAGTTCCGCGGCGCGGTTTAAATCGTATGCCTGTTTTGCCGCCTGTATCTCACTGTTGATATGCTCGATCTCCTCGCGCAGTTTGGACAATTTATCTACGGATGACTTCTCGTTCTCCCACTGTGCCTTCTGAGCGGTAAATTCGTCTTTTAACTCCGCCAATTCTTTCTGCAGATCTTCCAGACGGTCTTTACTGAGCCGGTCAGTCTCTTTCTTTAAAGCGGCCTCCTCGATCTCAAGCTGCATAATACGTCTCGACAGTTCATCCAGCTCCGCCGGCATGGAATCCATCTCCGTTTTAATCATCGCACAGGCTTCATCCACCAGGTCAATCGCCTTATCCGGCAGAAACCGGTCGGAAATATAGCGGTCGGACAGAATGGCGGCCGATACAAGAGCCGAGTCGGTAATCTTTACGCCGTGGTAAACCTCATATCTTTCTTTCAGTCCCCTCAGGATAGAAATCGTATCCTCAACGGTAGGCTCATCCACGCGCACCGGCTGGAAACGGCGCTCCAGGGCGGCATCTTTTTCTATATACTTTCTGTACTCATCTAATGTGGTCGCTCCGATACAGTGGAGCTCTCCTCTGGCCAGCATCGGTTTCAGCATATTTCCGGCGTCCATGGAACCTTCCGTCTTACCGGCTCCGACAATTGTGTGAAGCTCATCAATGAACAGGATAATCTGTCCTTCACTCTTTTTCACCTCGTCCAGCACTGCTTTCAGACGTTCCTCAAATTCACCGCGGTACTTGGCTCCGGCCATCAGGGCGCCCATATCCAGGGCGAAAAGCCTCTTATCCTTCAGTCCTTCCGGCACATCTCCCCTGACGATACGCTGTGCCAGGCCCTCGACTACGGCTGTCTTACCAACGCCGGGCTCACCAATCAGCACCGGGTTGTTCTTTGTCTTTCTGGAAAGAATCATGACTACGTTACGTATCTCACTGTCACGGCCGATCACCGGATCCAGCTTCTGATCCCTGGCCCGTTCCACGAGGTCATAGCCGTATTTATTCAGCGTGTCATAGGTTGCCTCCGGATTGTCACTGACCACCCTCTGGTTCCCTCTCACGGTAGAAAGCGCCTGCAGGAAATTCTCCCTTGTAATTCCGTAAAGCCGGAACAGATCTTTCACCGCACGGTTCGGCTGCTTCAGCATGGCAAGGAAAAGGTGCTCCACGGAAACATACTCGTCTCCCATGGCCTTTGCCTCATCCTCGGCATTCACCAGAACCTTGTTGGCATCATTAGAAAAATAAACCTGCCCGCCCGAAACCTTCGGGAGCTTTCCGATATTCTGTATCACTTCATTGACAAGCTGTTCAACGGAGATTCCCATCTTCGTCACCAGTTTGGAAATCAGGCTGTCATCTATCGTCAGCAGACTCAATAACAGATGTTCCTGATCGATCTGCTGGTTTCCATATTCATAAGCTAATTTCTCTGTATTTTGCACTGCTTCCAGAGATTTTTGTGTAAATTTATTGATATTCATAATTGCTGCCTCCTCTCGCAAAATTATGATTGTTTCAGTGTTCTAGTAGTAATATAACAGATGTTATTAGCACTGTCAATAGGAGAGTGCTAATTTTATGTGAATTTTATTGAAGGGATGGGCGTATTGTCGCGGCCACTACATTCATGATTACCAACATATGTTTATTTTTATACACAAAAAGTTGATTCGTACCTTCTATGAAACATAAGGCTGCGAATCAACTTATTTTTTTCCATCCTATTAGACTGATTTAAAAACTTACAGTGTACTTCAGCACAATACCCCTATACAATTTTCTAAAATATCCGCCCCGAAACAACTTAAAACATTCCCTCATATAAAATCCAGGCATACGCGGCAGCCGCGGCATTATCCATCCTCTTTAAACAAAGAGAACAATCAGCGGCCGCAGGTCCTGGTTTGGGATGACGATACATTGCGCGTCTTCAGTCCTGAACATAACCTGCCGGGATTCCCTACCCGCGACTAAGCTTAAGCCGGAACTGATGACTCACCACTTCCCTCTCTCCATCCCAAACCCCAGCCATCCGGCTGCCTTCTCATTTTTCACTCCCAAACCCCTTATAGGATTCCAACAGCTTCTCCACAAGCTGTCCGCGCCCCATTGAAAGTAATTCAGATTTATCCGCCTTATGCCAGTCAATCGACGCCGTCTTTTTCTCAAGTCCGCTGAATCTTGTATCTGCAAGCTTTAAATATTCATCCTCACTTATCTCTTTATCATCTGCGTCTGTGTAGGTGACGCTCACCGCCTGCCCGTCAAACACAGTTCCCCTGCATCCCAGTCCCATCTCATCGACCTTTCCTCCCGTCATAAACAGTGCGCGCTTGTAGGTATAACTCATATCCGCACCGCCTCTGATCGTATCGTCGAATATGTAGTAATAGAGATTCTTCTGGGCATCGTAATATACCGGCACGGAATCGGTGATAATGTCAGCCTGGGAGTCTCCCTCCGGCATGCTGGGTTCGAACACATTAAGGCCGTCAAAATTCTTATTTACTTCGTAGTAATAACTGTATGTGTATATCCCCGTTCCCTGGCAGCTGGATATAATCAGTTCCAGTCTTCCGTTATGGTCCAGATCCGTCACGGCGTAGAAATAGAGGACGCCCTCGTCTGCCATTGTATCCGCCCACTGCGCGGCATTGTCCGCCATGAGCTGCACCTGCTGCGCGGCATCACCGGCTTTGGCCTCGGTCTCGGCCTTCTGGTACGCCTGGTATTCGGCGATTCCTTCCATTACAAGCTGGATGGTGTCGGAATAGTCGTTTTTCATCAGATATTCCGTTAAAAGCCCCTGCTCCAGGGAGAATTCTCTTCCTGTTCCCGCCTGAGTATAGAGCCTGACTTCATGATATCTTTGTTCGGGCTGGCTCTGCCGGGCGTATTCATTGATTATAATGATATCTTTCTTCCCGTCTCCGTTATAATCTTTAAAGGACACCGCTGCAACTTTGATAAAATGCTGTTCTATACGCCTGTTATCTTCCGTTATTCCCGGCAAATCAAAAGCCGTTTCTCCGTTCCTCATCAGTTTAAAGCTGACATCTCCGTCTTTGCTCTCTTTCGGCATAAATGCCGCAAATGTCACATTGCCCCAGCCATCCAGAGTCACGTCGAATGTCTGCTCCTCTATCTGAGGCCCATACTGTTCCTCTGCATTACCGCCCGCCTGTGTGTTCTCACCCTCATCGTCTCCATTGTCAATCGAAACCAGCCCGCCGGTTTCTACCTGTCCGGCCTTTTCCTCCGATGCTTTTTTTGCACAGCCGGACATAATTCCCATGAGAGCTGCCAGACCTACTATTATCAACTTTCTTTTCATGCTGTTTCTCCGCTTTCCCGTCCCGTGCAATACAGAAATCTCCTGAGAAGCACTGACTTTGTTGTTTGAATCCGAGTACAGCTATACTATAGTTCATTGCAATATTCATTTCAACTTAAGAATTATTACACTTCATTTAAGCAGAAGACGCTGACTTCTATTCTTCCGGCAAGGCGCAGACAATTTTGTGCTTTAAATAGATTCTTCCAGATAAGAACTCACAATGGAAGTAGTATCCGTGATCCGGCTCCACCTCCTTAATCCCGTTAAATCCCCACATAAAGTTGAGGCGCCAGTATCTTCCACGGAACTCGCCGTCGGTAATTACCTTGTAACCGCCCTCCTTCTGTCCGGAGATCAGCTTTGTGATTTCTTCATTCTTCTTTTGCATCCTTCATTATGTGTGCTTCATTGTGCATCCTTCATTATGTCGCTGCTCTTTTCCATTAAATAATCGCACAAACAGCCAATCTGAAGAGACATTGTCACGGCTCCCGGATCCAGATGGCCGGTTCCTTTCGAGAGCATATAGCTGGCCCGGCCTTTTCTGGCCTCCATCTGCCTCGTACTCTCCGCCCCTTCTTCGGCCGCTTTTTTGGCGCGTTCCAGCACGGTCCGGTCGTCCTCTCCCGCCTCCAAGGCAAGCCGGAACGCTTCCGCAGCCGGATACAATGCGTCGATCATGGTCTTAAATCCCGGTTCCGCTTTTCCACGGCTCATCATATCCTTCACCATGGCGGTAAGAACCAGACAGAGTCCCTCCATGTCCAGCATTTCTCTTCCTGCCACGGCCCTGGCTGCAGCCAGGTAGGCACCCCCATAAAGGATGCCGGAGCTTCCTCCGATCCGGCTCATCATGATCATGCCGATCCGTTTTAACGTCTCACAGACAGGCAGCGCCCTGAGCTCTTCCCCGGCTTCTGTCAGCGCTTCAAACCCCATATTGAGATTCACCCAGTGATCCCCGTCTCCGGTCGCCGCATCCAGTTCTGTAACATAGTCCCTGTTTTCGCTTATCTTTACGGCCGCCCGGTTCAGGTAAGCCGTATAGTCCTCCGATGTTATAATCATTTACCTGTCCTCCCGCCTCAGCATTTGAAAGCCGGTGTATCGGCCGGCGCTTCCAGTAATTCTTTCAGTTCCTCATCCAGCTTTAAAAGTGTGACCGAACAGCCCGCCATCTCCAGGGAAGTCATATAATTACCCACGATAGTCCTGACCACTTTAATTCCTCTTTCTTTGAGAAGTTCCGACAGTTCATGATTCATAATGTAAAGCTCCATCAGAGGCGTTCCTCCCAGCCCGTTTACCAGCATGGCGGTTTCACTTCCGATAAAATCGAAATCCTCCAGAATATGGTCCAGCAGCTTTTTAGCCGTTTCCGCGGCCGATGTAAGCTCCTCCCGGCAAATCCCCGGTTCTCCGTGTATTCCCATACCGATTTCCACCTCAGTCCCGCCCAGGACAAAGCCCGGTTTTCCAACTCCCGGCAGAATGCAGGGCGAGATTGCCATTCCCATTGAACGAAGGCCGCCAATTACCTTCTCAGCAATACACTTTACCTCTTCAAGTATCTTTCCCGACTCAGCGGCCGCCCCGGCAATTTTATGTACCAGCACGGTTCCGGCGATCCCTCTGCGGCCCGCAGAATAAGTGCTGTCTGGAACTGCGACGTCGTCCTTCACCACCACGCTTTCCACACGGATCCCTTCCATCTGCGCAAGCTCCGCCGCCATCTGGAAATTCATGATATCACCGGAATAATTTTTGATAATCAGTAGGACTCCGGCTCCTGCGTCAGCCGCCCGGATTCCCGAAAGGATCCGATCCGGGCTGGGCGATGCAAACACGTTGCCTGCCACCGCCGCATCCAGCATGCCTTTACCCACATATCCTGCGTGGGCAGGTTCATGGCCGCTGCCGCCTCCACTGACCAGACCGACCTTGCCGGGCGTTTTATCCCTCCGGCTTATCACCTCAATGCCTTCACCCGCATAGACAATTCCCGGCTCCGCCGCCGCAAGTCCCTGCAGCATTTCCGTAACAACACGGTTTGGATCATTAATCAACTTTTTCATCTGTTACAGCACCCCCATTCTTTTTCTGCATAATATCCAGAATCACCTGCTCCGTCCGGATCATGCCCGGGGACGCTATAAGGCCTATATTCTGCATCGTCTTCTCAGGACTCACATCCGCCACGCCGTGTTCCGGCGAAACAGAGCTTCCGCTAAGCGCCAGCTCCATTGACGTCACGGCCGTATCCACCGCTGCCAGTACCTTCATGCAGCAGGCATGATTTCCCCCGGTGCAGATCATGCCTACAATGGATGCCGCCATATTGTTTAAGGTAGCCACGATCGCTTCATAACCGCCTCCCCGCATGAATGTCATCGCGCAGGCCATCCCCGTTCCGGCCGCAATGCCGCAGCCGCAGAAAGCAGACAGTTTTCCGGAATACTCCTTCATATACATTGTGACAAGATAGCTAAGTGCGGTGGCCCGGAGCAGAAGTTCTTCCGGCTGCTTCTCCACCCTGTACATTGCATACAGGGGCATCGTGCAGATAATTCCGTGGTTCCCGCTTCCCGTGATACTCATCGCAGGCTTATTAAGGCCGAGGACCCGCGCCTCCGAAGCCGCCCCCGCAAAATAACGGGCAGTTGCCCTCAAGTTATCCGACACCTCTTTATCCCCGTTAAATGCAAGCAGGCTTTTTGTTAGGGTACACGCCCGGGAACGGAGCGCCTCCCCGGCAAGCTCCGTATTTACCCGGTATGCCTCTCTGATAAAATAGAGCTCCTCCAACGGGACTTCCTTCGCAAACAGGAAAAAATCCCTCATTGTATAGCGGGTGATCGGATTTCTGCCGGTAACCGAATCACTGCCAGTAGCCGGGCCGGATGGCCCGGCCTCCCACGCCCTCTCCGTTTTATCCAGAATCACCCGCCCATTTTTTACCAAACGGCAGATGTTGGTGTGGCTGTCACGGATCTCCACCTCACAACAGTCGTGCTCCGTCTTTACACAGGCGTATATGTACAGCTCGGAGCTGATCGAAGAGACCTCCACCTTGACACGCCCCTCGTCTATAAAGCGACGGGCCTCTTCCACCCCTCCGTCGGATATGCCCTCCAATACGAGAAGTCCTTTTTCCTTATCACCGGCCACACAGCCCAGGGCGGCGGCATATAAATTTCCGATTTTATCCGTGCCCGGAATCCCGCATGTAAACGCATTTTTATAAATACCGGAATTTTCCTTCACCAGCAGACGTTCCACCGGTTCCTCCGTCAGCGCCCTCGCAGCCGCGCAGGCCAGGGCAATGGCGGCCGGTTCCGTCACGCCGAGGGCCGGCTTCATATCCTTTTGAATCAGTTCCAGCAACATTTCATTCATATCCGCCGCACCTCCATGGATTTATCGGTTCCCGTTTTATTTCTCCTTTTTAAAACACATCGTGCACTTACCGCAGCCCGATGCTATGGTTGCTTTTAAATCCATCGACATCCCCAGGCTCTCCGCTGTGCCGCGGTCCATCTCCATACAGATATCACAGATGTCTGCCAGGAATTTTTCATCCTGATCCAGGTTCTGCCAGGCGTTCACCAGAGGACAGTAGCCCAAATCCACCTCAAATTCCTCGTCCGTCAGTTTCACGATCTCGCCTTCGTTGACCTTCTCCACCCCATAGGTCATAAACTCATCTGCAAAATCCTTCAGATTATCGATTCCGGCAAATCTGTTTTTCCCCAGAAATACACCTGCTTCATGCATTGCGTCGCGTGCGAAATCCAGTGGAAGGCCCTGTTCCAGCCCCTCCTTTACCAGAAAATAATACCATCTTCCACGGTTTTCATAGGCATCCCGTACCGCGTTTACCTCATAGTCACCCACATATTTTTTCGGTACATTTTTAATCATCTTACTCTCCCCCTACTTTTTCACAAAATGCAGCTCACAGACATCGTCTCCCGTTCCAATCGCTCGTTCCAGCTTAAATCCGATGTGGTCATATAAGTCAAATACACCCCGGTCCACATCCATCGCGCAGTCGCAGATTAAGCCGATTTCCTTTTCATCCTTGGTAAGCTTTGTCCAGGCGCCGCACATCGGGCAGTAATGAAAATGCACCACCGCTTCCTCATCTGTCATGGAAATCAGCTCTGCATGGAACTGTTTTATCGTCTGATCGTTCATGAACGCACCCATGAACTGGGAAATGCTGTCCGTATCAGGATAATTTTTACGGTAGAGATTGCCCAATTTGCGGATCGCGCCGCGGGCATAGGCCTCCTCGTTCAGTCCGTACCGTCCTGCCGCCTTTACCATCTGGTAATACCACATACCTCTGGTCTCATTCGCCTTCCTGATTTCCTTTGACAGCGTGTCGTTGATTTTTGCATTGTTGTTAATCATCTCAAACCTCCGTTCTATTTTATGTTAACCTGTATAACCCAACAGGCGAGGGATTGTGAGTACCAGATCCGGACAGTAGGTGCATATTAAAAGACACACTACCAGCACGCCGATCCACGGCCAGATTCCTTTTACCATCCGGTCCACCGGTACCTTGGTGGCCATTGCCGTCGTATACAAACATGTTCCCACCGGCGGTGTCAGAACACCGATCGTCAGGTTGAAACACATCAGCAGACCAAAGTGGACAAAATCGTATCCGTATGCCTGCATAATCGGCAGGAAGACGGGTACCAGAATCAAAACCGCCGGGGATGCATCCATAAACATTCCAACGAACAGCAGGAAAATCTGGATAATAAGCAGCGCAACCATACCGTTGTCCGTCAGGGAAAGCATAAAGTTACAGATGATCGTAGGAATCTGCTCTATCGCCAAAGCCCATCCCATTACGCCCACCATTGCCGCAATAATCAGAATGGCGCCGCTCATCACGGCAGACCTGATGATCATCGGAATTAAGGCTTTGAGTTTTATCTTTTTATAGACAAAGATTCCTACCAGCGTTACCACCATAATAATCAGCGACGCCGATTCGGTTGCCGTCGCAACTCCCGCCGCAATGCTGACAAAGGTTAGAAACGGCGCAATAATGGAAAAAGCGGCCGATTTCAGCTTATCCCACACATGCCTCCATCCCTGCCAGTCGTGGATTACCCATTTACGCTTCGGGTTCCGGGACAGAAGAAAGATTACCAGCGCCAGAGCCAGACCAACCATAATGCCGGGTACCACGCCTGCCTCAAACAGATAGGCGATCGGCGTGCCGCTGGATACGCCGTAAATAACATACAGCAGTCCCGGAGGGATCAGGGGTCCCACCACCGATACGGAGGCGATAAAGCAGGCTGCAAAATCATCTTCATAACCGTCTTTGCGCATTTCCGGATAAATGGTCGAAGACAGCAGGGCCGCTTCCGCATTCGCCATACCCAGAATTCCCCCCAGAAGAAGTCCCACGATCGTACAGACATAGGCAATGCCGCCCTTCACCCGGCCGACCAGCGCCCGGCAGAAATCCATCAGCCTCGTTACATCCCCGGAAAGCCCCATCAGCTCACCGGCCAGGATAAACATCGGAATTGCCATCAGATTGTAGGAATTAGCCGACGAAAATAATTTCTGCGCCACCGCAGGAAAATAGTTCGGCCCCATGGTAATCAGCCCGGCCGCGCCAACCAGTCCCAGCACATATGCAATCGGAACTCCCAGCAGCAGGGTGACTACAAACATAATTATCATTATCATACCGTCACTCCTCTTCAGTGTCCCGCCCATCCCCGTTCGGTTATACGCAGCCGCACAGGAACAGCACAGAACGCTAATCTAAACGTACATATTCATTTCCATCGCTTCTGGGAATAAAAATATGCAGAAATCCCATCACTTCCGAAAAAAGCAGCAGCCACATCGTCACCGGCAGAATCCATCAGATGAGACGCATCGGAATCTGCATGGCGGAGCTGACCTGGTTCTGAATAATATTCGAAAAATACATTTTTGTCCCGTAAAATCCAATCCAGCCGACTAGGCCTGCGGAAAAAATCCGGGCAAGAATCCGGGCGGCCGTCCGGAAAGGCCCCTTAAACAGGGAAACAAATAGTTCGACTTTCGCCAGATGCCCCGTGTTGGATGCCACATAAGTCCCCAGAAACGTTACGTACACAAGCAGAAAAGTGGCCATCTCATCACTCCATGCCAGAGGACGGTTCAAAAAATACCGCATCACCACGGAGACAAAGATCAGGCAGACCTGGAGTGTCAGGATTACACAAAGAAAATATTTGACTGCCCAAATCAGACGGTCATTAAAACGGTCCAGCATATAAATTACTTTTTTTGCCATACTATCTCCTTTTCAGTTGCTATTCGCAGCCCCGCCAGGGAACGCGGTTCTGCGGACAACAACACGCTTCGCGGACAGGCGGGAGAAGCGCCGCCCTGTCCTGCCGGCCTTCCCCTGCTTAATTCTGAGGGATTCCCAGGTCTTCACGCACTTTCAGGACATAGTCATAAATTGCCTTGCTGTCCTCATTTTCACAGTACTTGTCGATGACCGGCTGGCATGCCGCCACGGCCGCTTTGTGATCAATGACGGAGACCTGAAGTCCCTTTTCCTCAAATGTCTCGTACGCATTTTTCTGTGCCGTTTCGAAGGTATCATAGCAGGCCTGACGTCCCTTTTCGACCGCCTCCGTTATCCAGCCCTTTTCCTCCTCGGACAGGCCGTCCCAGGTCATTCCGCTGCACACAAACAGAGGGGAGGCCGTCGCATGGCCGGATTTTACCACGTATTTTGCCGTTTCGTACGTTCCCGAAGTAATCGTGGAGCAGGCCGTATCTTCAAATCCGTCCACCACCCCCGTCTGCATGGCATTGTAAACCTCGCTGTAACCCAGCGGCGTTGCCACAAAACCCATCGCAGTATACATGTCCAGATGCATCTGCGCCGTCATGGAACGCAGCTTGATACTCGGCGCGTCAGCCAGGCTCTTCAGCTCCTTTTTCAGGAAGAAATCGCGGGAGGCGTTATACAGGAAACCGACCGGTTTAACGGAAGTCTCCGCATACACCTTGTCGAGATAACCTTTCGCAAAATCCGAGCTGACTACGGTGTTCTGCAGTTCCGTGTTCACTACGCCGGTATCGTCCACCCACATATAGGGCAGGTCAAATGCCTCCAGCACATGTGTGAAGTTGGATAAGGAGGCCGCATTGAATACCGCACAGTCGATCGTCCCCATCTGCATGCTCTCGAACACCGAGACCTCATCCCCAAGCTGGCCGCCCGCATAAACATCCAGCTGCAGTTTTCCTCCGGAAACTTCATCCAGATACGCGTTCATGGCAATCAAAGCCTGAGTGTAACCATGGGTTTCATCCCAGGATGTCGGCATACTGGTTTTTAAAAGCTTTACATCCTGATTTGGCTTTTCACTCCCGCCGCTTTCCGCCTGGCTCTCCGTCTTTGTTTCCGCAGCCGTCTCACTCTCCGCCGTCTTCCCTTTCCCGCAGCCCGCCAGTGAAGTAACAGCCAGCACCCCCGCAACCGTTAATGCTACAAATTTTTTCATCTTTCTTCCTCCTTTTTATTTGAAACAGGCATCTTCTCGGCTCCATATCATAGATCCCCTTCAATGGAGAATGCCGCCTCCTTCATGTGATATGACGTATGATGTCTTATGTTAAAAAAAATTACACTGGAATCGTGGAGTTTCGTTAATTCCAGTGTAACATGACGTCATACCTCTGTCAATATTAAAATTCGCCCTTTTCCGTCTTTTTTCAGCATCGCTGACCTGTCTTTTCTCTCATCGTTTTCATATGCTCTCTGCCTATCTCCCGGGCCCTGGACGCGTCGCCTGCCTGAAGGGCATGAAATAAATCGATATGAAGATTCTGGGTGGCGGTAAGTTCAAAGGAACGGCGATAAATATTCGTTGTATAATTCAGGGCAATTGCCTTTTTAATCGTGGGCAGCATCCTCTCGATCACAATATTCCCGGTCATACGGTATACGAGCGAGTGAAATTCTATCTCACTGTCCGCCAGACGGTCGATCATGCGCGGATTGTTTTCATCCATTTTAAGCTCATAAATTACCTCATTCATCTTTCTGAGGATCACTTCCATCTCACTGAGCTGTCTTTTAGTCGCCCGTTCGGCGGCCAGATAATACACCTCCGGCTCAATCACGCTTCTCATCTCACAGAGATCCGGGATCAGCTTCTCCTCCGGAATGAACTCAAACCCATAGGGATCGTCCGCCAGCCCGGGAATGGCAGCCACATAGGTTCCTTTTCCGCGCTCGATATAAAGAATATTCTTGGATATCAAAATCTTCACCGCTTCCCTGATCGTAGTGCGGCTCACGTTTAAAGAATCCATTAACTCATTCTCATTAGGAAGCTTGGACCCCAATGCAAATTCGCCCGTCATAATCTTTGCTTTTATCTTATCCGCAATATTCTGAGAAAGTGTAAAACCTCTTTCCATAATCTGTACCATCCTTTATTTCCCTGCAGGAGCGCCGGCCGTTTCAGCCGTGTCCCGTTCTATCTATTATATATGCTTTTTCCTGTATTTGGCAATCACTTTTCCTGTAACTGACCTCCTTCCGTGGCAGGTTAGGTATAAAAGGGGATTTAATTTAGGAATGAGAACGCCGCCGGGACGGTCGGGGGGGGATGGTGAGGGGAGGTTGTGAGTCTTCAGTCCCGGTTTGCAGGTTGTCGCGGGTGGGAATCCGGGCAGAAAAAGTTCCTCCGGGAAACGCTTGCGCTCTTTGGAGTACATAACGGACACTAACCTCGTGAAAAACCTCGGTAAGTGCCGATGAACTCCCAGGTTCCCTGCGGAATCTTTTTCTCCCGGATTCCCCGGGAAGGTTATGGACCGGGACTGAAGACGCGAAGGTTTTCGCCATCCCGAACCCCGGCCTGCGGCCGCTGAATTGTTCTTATTCCTTCAAAGGGGGGAGGTATTGTCGCTGCCACTACGTTTCCTCGAATTCCAGGAGAATGCCCCCTGTATGGTATTCAATTGATGAATCAGAGCTGTAGCGCATGACCTATCCTTAAATAACTATTGAATTTTTTGATTCATCATTAAGTTTCGCTTTGGATTTTTCTTTGAATCCAGCCCAAAATACCTTCATAAGGAAAAGATTCACGACTACCTAGTGGCCGCGACAATACCTTCCCCCACTTGACGAAAGAGACAATCAGCCCCTGAAGCCGGCGGACGGGGCAATCACCTTCGCTGAGTCTTCAGTCCCGTCGACAACCTGCCCGGGGGAAGGAAGGAGAAAACTTTCCGAAGGGTGACCTTGGAGCCCGCCGGTGCTTAGCGAGGTCCTTTCGAGCTTAGCATCCGCTGTGCGCTTCACAAGCGGGAGCGAGTCCCCGTAGGAATTTTTTCTCCTGGATTCCCCTCACCACAACCTCCAAACCGGGACTGAAGACTCATTCATCCACCACACTCCCCCGTCCGCCGTCTTACAGAGGCGTCCTCGCATCTCAATTAAATCCTCACATACAAAATACGGCTCCGGCCTCTCCCTTCATCGCTTGACATGCCCCCCCCTTCGTTGCTAAAATGACTTTATCTTAAAAGTCTATCCAAACTCATAACAAAAATCCGCATCAGGAGTCCAATTATGTTAGAATACGATTTAATCACCGCCTCCGAGGAGGAGGATCTCATCTGCGCCGCAGAATATACGGGGGAAGAAGTACGGTCCGGTACGTTCAAAGTTGATTTCCGGCAGACCTCCTTTACCTCCTGCCGCTTTTCGGACTGCGATTTCAGCGGCAGTTCCTTTTTACATACGTCTTTTACAAACTGTGATTTTTCCAACTGCTGCTTCAACAGCTGCTATTTCAATACCTGCATCATGAGCGACTGCAAGGGGGACGGCTGTGACTTCAGCCGCAGTTCCTTTCTCTCCGTGCGTCTGGACAAAGGCTCCTACTGCTACGGGAATTTTTCCAATACGCTCTGGAAAGACTCTGCGCTCTCCTTCGCAAAGCTCAACATGGCCTTCTTCTCGGACAGCAAGCTGAAAAAGACAACCTTTGAGCAGGTCAACCTCACCCGCGCCGAATTTTTCCACACACCGCTAAAAGGCGTCGATCTCTCCGGCTCCCTCATCGAAGGAATCACGGTATCGGAAACCTTCAGTGAACTGCGCGGTCTTAAGATCGACGCCTCCCAGGCGCTTGATATCGCTTTACTGGTGGGAATTAAAATCTAGCCGTTTCACCGGTCAACCGGATCTTTTTACCTCACGGCATATCGGCGGTCTGCTCCCTTAAAAGGCTGCAGGCCAGAATTCCTCCGTAATCTCCCGCCTCCACTTTAATTGTGTAGACACCGCAGCCGAGTACGGTCTTCAATTCTCCTTTTTTTCCAGGCCCCTGCCCGCTTTCTTCCCCGGCCGGGCCATCCGGACAGGCAATGTCCAGCTCTGCCGCCACCCGGCCGTTTTTTGTGATGCTGACATTGGCGGTTCCGCTCTTTTTAATATACTCAACCAGCACGGTTCCCTCCCCTCCCAGAGGTATGGTAAAATTTTTCTCTATGACCGCGCTTGCATTTCCGTCTTCCAGCCGGACCAGCACTTTCCCCTCTCTGCCGGCAAGTCCCAGCCTCTCAGCAAGTCCCGTTCTTACCGCAAAGCCGGATATCCGGTTACCCCCGCAGGACAGGACGGCTGCCGCCAATAAAAACAGGATAATGCCGGACATAAATCGTTTTTTCTTCATATATTTCTCCTAAACTGTGTCCCTTCACCGCTCCTGCCGGTATTTCCAGCAGTTTTACGGCGTCTTCCAACGCTCCGCCTCCGATGCGTCCCGGTCTGCTTCAGCTAACAATCTTCATATAAACTCTGGACGTCCACACATATACCACGCAGTACGCCGCGGCAAACACCCCGAAGGTACCGGCCGTACACCGGATAAACAGTCCCACATCGGTCAGGTTCATGAGCGCCAGCAGCCTTGCTATCATCGGAAACGCAAACGCAATATGGAGGGCCGCTGCCGCCAGCGGCAGAAAGAACATTAACAGGAGCTGCGAGCGGATGGAACGGCGTATCTCCGCTTTTGACAGTCCCACCTTCTGCATGATTTCGAACCGGGCGCGGTCGTCGTACCCTTCCGTGACCTGCTTGTAATAGATAATCAGGACGGTCGCCATGATAAAGATTGCCCCCAGGAAAATCCCCAGAAATAAAAGGCCCGCGTGGAGTGAAAAATAAAATCTCCACTCTTCCGCCGCCGACTCTCCCCGCACTCCCGCAGACAGCCCCTGCAATTTTTCCATCATTTTTTTGTAGACACGGACCTGGGTTTCCTCATCGGCGTTAAGATCGAATGCGCACTGATAGCGTATCCCGCGCTCCGCACTCCCAAACATCTCCATATCCATTCCGAGCAGCAGTCTCATTTCCCCGATATCCGGCACAATGATATAGTAGGCGCCGTAACGTCCAAAGGACTCATCCTGCTCCCATACTTTCAATTCTCCGGCCGGTACCGTACGGTATGTTTTACCGTATATTGAAAAGGTGTCTTTTTCATAGGGCTGCTCACCCTCAAAGACCACAATTTCTCCCGGATTCAGTTTAAGACTGCTCCCCATATTTCTGTTATAGTCGTCTTCCGTAATGACACATACGGTTTTAACTTTCCTTATCTCCGAACTCCGGCCTGCGTCGATTGCCCGCAGCACGCCCTTTTCCTCCTCGGCAGCAGTAAATACAAAATTCTTAAACCGGAACGCATTTTCCTCCGTCAGTCCCTCCTCCTGAAGGATACCGCCGGTGATCTGGTCTATCTTTTCCATCTTATCATCATCGATATCACCGGCCGTCAGAATGATGTCCCTGACAAAACGGTTTTTTAATACCCCCTGAAGTCCGCTGTACAAAGACACGGTGGATGAGAGCATGACGATTACCGATGTCGACAGGATACAGATGCCGGCAAGTCCGGCCGCATTCTGTTTCATTCTGTATATCAAACCCGATACGGAAATAAAATGATCCGTCCTGTAATAAAAATTCTTATTCTTTTTCAGCGCTTTCAGCAGTGCGATGCTGCCCGCGATAAACAGACAGTATGTGCCGATAATGACACAGAGCACGGCGGCAAAGAAACCCAGGATCAGAAAAATGGGATTTTTCGTGGCAATGGCAATGTAGTATGCGATTCCCAGAAATATCACTCCGATTACTGCGGTTACCCACCTTGTTTTCGGCTCCCTCTCTCCTTCCTGACCACCGTGCAGCAGCTCAACAGGACTTGCCACATGCACCCTCGCCATATTGACGGCCAGAATTACGAGAAACAGACAGCCATAAAGTACTGCCGCAGTGACAGCAGCCCTGCCGGAAAAATGAAAGCCCCACTGTACATCGGCCGCCACCATCCTGAGCAGAAGCAGATAAACACCCTTTGACAGCAGGAAACCGCCTCCGATTCCACCCGCCAGACTTACAAAAGCGATCAATACCGTCTCGTAAAACATGATTCTGCCAATGTGCTTTTTCTCCATCCCCAGGATGTTAAAAAGCCCGATTTCCCTTTTTCTCCTTCTGATCAGGAAACTGTTTGTATAGAAGAGGAAACCTCCCGTAAAGAATCCGATGATAATGCAGCCGAGCAGCAAAATCCCCCGCATATTGCTGCCGCCGTATATTCTGTCCAGTTCCGTATTGAGTGATAGTGTCAAAAGGATCTGAAACACCATGACCGAACCTGCGCAGGTCAGAATATAGGGCACATAGGTCCTGGCATTTTTTCTGATATTCTGCATTGCCAGCTTCATATAAAATAACCCGCTCATTTTCTCTCACCGCCTGTCGAAATTACCGTCAGCGTATCCGCTATATTCTGGTACAGCTCCTCATTTGTTTTTCTTCCCCTGTATAGCTGGTGGAATACCTCTCCGTCCTTAATAAACAGGACACGCCCCGCATGGCTGGCCGCCTTCACACTGTGTGTAACCATCAAAATGGTCTGCCCTTCGTCGTTCACCCTGTTAAATATCCTCAAAAGACCATCGGCCGCCCTGGAATCCAGGGCGCCGGTCGGCTCATCAGCCAGGAGGAGCCGGGGTCTTGTAATCATTGCCCGGGCGGCGGCTGTTCTCTGCTTCTGACCTCCCGAAATTTCATAGGGGAATTTATCCAGTATCTCACCGATCCCGAGCTTTGCAGCCAGCGGTTCCAGCCTGAGTTCCATCTCCTTATGAGGTGTTCCCGCAAGCACCAGAGGCAGAAAAATATTATCCCTTACCGAAAATGTGTCAAGCAGGTTAAAATCCTGAAACACGAAACCCAGATTATCCCTTCTGAACGCGGCCATATCCCTTTCCCGGATACCTGCCATATCCCTGCCCTCCAGAAGCACCTTCCCCTCCGTGGGTCTGTCGAGGGATGCCAGAATATTCAGCAAAGTCGTTTTCCCCGAGCCCGACTCACCCATTATGGCAACATACTCCCCCTGTTCCACCGTAAAATTCACGTCCGAGAGCGCCTGCACCCTGTTCCCGCCGAACCTTGTTGTATATACCTTCTTTAAATGCTGTACTTCCAAAACTGTCATTCGATTGTTCCTCCTTATTCCGGAATACCAACATTATACAAAAAGAGTCCGGCGTCCTGCCATAGATTGGGCTTACATTTTGCTCCGGTTCCTTACAATCATGTAAGGTTCCTCCGTTACTCTGCCTCAATCCGGGCCGTATCGAGATTAATCCGGATCCTGGTTCCCTTTCCCGGCTCCGATTCCACCGAAATCGTATGCGACAGCCTGCTTAAAATCCGGCGGCATAAATAAAGGCCGATTCCCGTTGATTTTTTGTCACTGTGTCCGTTGTATCCGGTAAACCCTTTTTCAAATATTCTTGGCTGATCCTCCGGTGCAATTCCGATTCCTGTGTCGCTGATGACCAGGGTTTTTCCCTCCTCTTCTTCCATATAAATGGAAATGCCGCCCCGCTTTGTATACTTTATGGAATTGGATAAAATCTGCTCTATCACAAAAACAAGCCATTTTTCGTCCGTCAGTACCTGGCAGTTCAGAGGTTCATAGGACAATGACAACCGTCTTCTTACAAACATGCCCGCGTACTTGCGTACAGCCTGGCGGACAATGTCGTCCAGGCTGTACGTGTTGAGGACCAAATCGCTCCCGCCGTCCAGCCTCAGATACTGGAGCACCATATTGACGTATTCTTCTATCTTAAACAACTGCTCCGCCAGTTCTCCGTCTTCACAGGCCGTCTCCTCCCCCGTCTGGAGCAGGAGACGCATGGCTGAGATTGGTGTTTTTATCTGATGGACCCACATCGTATAGTAGTCCGTCATATCACCCTTCGCCGCCTCAAACTCACCGTTCATCCGCTTCATCTTTTCGCACAGCATGAAGACCAGCTTCTGATACCCGTTTTCCCTGACGGAATGCGCCGCAGGAAGCTCATCCAGGTAAAAGCTGTCCGGATCCGTATACAGTTCATTCAGTATCTTCTCCATCAACCTGTACTCTTTTGCAAACCTGCCGTAATTCATGATTACAATGATGAGCCCCAAAACGCTGCAGAGAACAAAGCCATACAGCACGGCCTCCGCCGGAAGATGGTAAAGGTAAAATACGGCAGCAAATATCCCGCAAAACAGCAAAAAGAGGCCAAACGGCCTCTTAAACTGTGAAAGATAATTGCGGATAAGTTCCGCGTTCGTGAGCTTTTTCTCCATATTTCTGTTCCTCCCTGCACCTATCCCGGTGCTGCCCTCCTTCAGCCGATCAGATACCCGCTGCCCTTCTTAGTCGTAATAAATTCAGACAGCCCCGCCTGCTCCAGCTTCTTTCTCAGCCTGGTCACATTGACGGTCAGGGTATTATCGTCCACATAACTGTCCGACTCCCACAGCCGGGTCATCAGCGCGTCCCTGCTCACAATCTTTCCCCTGTGTTCCAGCAGGACCTGCAGGATTCTGTGTTCATTTTTTGTAAATTCAATCTTTTCCCCATTGTATGTGAGCGTTCCGTCATCACAGTTAAAGACCGCGCCTCTGTGTTCAATGAGGCGGCTCTGCCCGGCAAATTCATAGGTCCTGCGGAGCAGGGCCTGCACCTTTGCCGTCAGCACCGTGAGGTCAAACGGTTTTGCGATAAAATCATCGCCTCCCATGTTCACCGCCATCACAATATTTAAGTTGTCCGAAGCGGAAGAAATGAAAATGACCGGCACCCTTGAGACCGCCCTGATCTGGCTGCACCAGTGAAAACCGTTGAAAAACGGCAGTGAAATATCCAGAAGAACTAACTGCGGATTAAACGCAGTAAATTCCCCCAGCACATTTTCAAAATTTTCCACATTCCTGGCATCCCATCCCCAGGTCCCCAGGTGTTTCCGGAGGGCCGCCGCAATGACCGGATCATCCTCCACTATCAGAATCCTGTACATTTACTTTCCTTTCCAGGCCGTAGCTCAGGCAAGTCTGCCCCTGCCCTGCCTCTTTCGCGGGAATAAGGTTTCCGCCATCACCGTGAGCACCAGTCCCCAGCAGCCGATGGCCCGTATCGAATATGAAAAATCAGAGTTGAAGAAATTTTCCAGCCCCTGTGTATTCCATAAAAGCATCGTAAAGATGAAGGCAAAAAACACCTGATACAGGACGTCGGTAAATCCAGAACCTCTTCTGTCCACGTTCCCTCCGCTCTTCAAAAACAGCACCAGCGGAAGCGTCATATAAATTATCGTATAAGCTCCGCTCCACACCGGGAAGAATATCATGATACCCGACAGGAGCGCCATCTTTTTCCACAGTTCTTTCTGCAGCAGCACACAGCCGCAGGACAGTAGAAAGAAAAGGACTGAAACCACTTTCCCGGCCGCCAGGAGAACCAGCATTGAGATACCGAATTTCTGCCCCACCCATACCGTCGCATAGGTGGCGCTCCTCAGATCACCCAGCACAATCTCGCTGCTGATCGCTTTAAAATTAGAAAGGAGCACCGGAATTTTCCCAAACCCTCCGAAAAACACAAAGGGGAAGAATACGAGGAAAAGACCGTAAAACGTAAGTCTCGCAGCCTCCTTCCATCTCCCTTCCTGAAGGTACAGGAGCCCGAAGACGGCCGGATAAAGTTTCAGCCCTGCGGCCACAGCCAGAAGAATCAGCGCCGCCTCCCTCTTCCATGTCTCCTCGGAGTCCTTCAGCGCGGTGAAAGCAAACAGCAGGACCAGCACGATAAACGCCGAATTTCCCCGCTCATAAAGACCGATAAACGGTGCTGATAACAGTATAACCACCATCAGAAAGCACTGCTCTCCCCGGCGCTTCTCTCTCAGAAAATGCTGAACCAGAAAGATGAGAAGCACTACCAGGATCGCCGTATAGGCCACATACAGATTCAGTCCGAACAGGTTGTCCCTCACCGCCCGGTTCCCCGGCCCTTCAATGGCGCTGGCCGGAATAAATTTCCCCAGGAAATAGTAAAGGACGTAGGCAAGGGGAGGAAAACTGGCATAAATACTGGTGTCATACACATGAACCCGATCCCTCACATACCAGATATGGTTGAAAAAATCCATAAAATAATCATGCCCATAGTAAAAGAAAGAACGAAATACCTCCCCGTCCGTCTTCAAAATCAGTAGAAACGAAATTGCAAATCCCAGCAGGCTTAGGCCGTAAAAAAGCTTCTTTCCCTCTGTCATCTTAAAATACCTCACTTCATGCTGTATCAAATTCTCTGCCGTCTGCCATTATTTTTTGCTGTCTGCATCCGGCGTCTTTCCTATCAGGTATTATACAGACTGATCCGTTTTGTTGCAACCTTCTCCGTAAATGCCCTGTCGTGCTCGACAAAAATCATGGTCAGGCCGTATGACATTACAAGTTCCTCGATCTGCATCCTGGAAAACACGTCGATAAAGTTAAGAGGTTCATCCCAGATATAGAGATGAGCCTGCTCACAGAGACTCTTTGCAAGCAGGACCTTCTTTTTCTGCCCCTCGCTGTAATACTGCATCTCCTTTTCAAAATGTGTCCTGGAAAAGTCCAGTTTCCGAAGAATTGCCCGGAATAATGTGTCATCCAGTCCATATTTTTCCGTAAAAGCTCCGATACTGCCCGTCAGCCAGGACGTATCCTGGGCTACATAGGATATAATCAGCCCGGAAGCCGTCTCTATCCGTCCGGACAGCACATCGGGGGCATCGCTGCTTCCCAGTATGGCTTTAATCACCGTCGACTTTCCCGACCCGTTCCGGCCGTCCAGGGCAGTCCTGTCCCCCACCCTGATTTCCATGGACAGATGCTCACAGACCGTTTTCGCTCCCTGCGGATAACCAAGTGAGACGTCCTCCATTGTCACAAGAACCTGTTTGTGATGGCGCAGCGGAATAATTTTTAACCGTTCCGCCGTCTCCACGTCCTTTAAAAGCTTCTCCTTTTCCGAAGCCGCATTTTCCATCCTGTGTTCCGCATTTTTGGAGCGTTTCATCATCTTTGCCGCCTTATGGCCAATATAGCCCCGATCTGGCCTCAGTCCGGCAATCCTTGTTCCCTTTTTTGTCTTTTCCACGTCATCCGACCACCGTTCCGCCTGCTTTGCCGCCTCTTTAAGCCGTCCAATCTCTTTCTTCAGCTTTAAGTTCTCCTGGGCCTCGGACTCATCCCTCCGTCTCTTATTCTCCCACCAGCTGCTGAAATTTCCCTGTACCACCTCAATTGTATTCCGGTTCAGGGAAAGGATATGATCGATGCATCCGTCCATAAACACCCTGTCGTGGGATACCAGGATAAAACCCGTTTTTTTATTCAGATAGCGGCTTACCGCCTGCCTGGCGTCCATATCCAGGTGATTGGTCGGTTCGTCAATCAGCAGAAAGCTGTGTTCTTTTAAAAAGAGCACGGCCAGCATCACCCTGGTCTGTTCACCATTGCTCAGGGTGTCAAAAGGACGGTATAGGACTTCCGGATCCATCTCCATCAGATTCAGTTCCCTCATGAGCCTCCACAACTCACAGTCCGGATAAATCTCCTCCACAAGCTCCATCGTGAGCCTGGCCTTATCTTTCACCGGATACGGAAAGTACTCAAATTCCACCGGAGCCAGAATTGTACCCCGGTACTCATATTTCCCCATCAGAAGATTCAGGAACGTCGTCTTACCTCTCCCGTTCCGCCCCGTAAAGCCCAGTTTCCAGTCCGTGTCAACTGCGAAGGAAACGTCGTTAAATATCTCCTCGTAGCTCCCTTCATAATAAAATGTTAAATGGTTCACCTGTATTTGTGCCATTCTTTCATCCCTCCATTTCGAAAACCTGCATATAAAAATGCATTGAAAAAGGATGCAAGAATATTCCTGCATCCTGTATTCCGATTCCGAAACCCGGCTGACGTTCTGCCGGTATCTGCCCGCCGGCAAATGCCGCGGCAGCGGACAGCACAGACTTCCACCCGGAAGCACTCCGAAGGAAACCGTACTTCTATCAAATTCTAAGATGAGAGGATTCATACGCGACAGTCCGTCTAAGAACTGTAACTTCATATTCTTGCATCGCACGAAAACAGACAGATACATATGCCCCGGTATCTGAACGCCCTTCATGCCGTCTGTTAAATTCATTATCTGCAAGAATACATCTTCATCCTTCCATCTCCCGTCTTTCGAATATTAGCGGCAGCGATTCAGCGCCTCCATGGTTACCGCTTTGCGGAACGCTGTCCTTTACAGCTGCTGCAATTGCTACTATAACAGCAGAACGGGCTTATGTCAACCACCAAAGGTTTATGTTAAACTTTTAACTTTTTCTTAACACCAATTTCTTCTTTTCCGTCGTATAATATACTTTATCAATTTGACGGAATAAAAGGACACAGTTATAAAAAAGCATAGTACATATCCTGAGGCAGGCCGGCGTACCCTCACGCCGGCCTGTTTTTTACTGATTTCTGCTTACTTTTTCCCCGTTTACTCTTTTCCCCGTTCACCATAAATGGCATTTGTCCAGGCAGTCCTTCCATATTTATCGCTGACCTGGATTCGGATATAATCCTCATCGCCACGCAGCGCGTACTCTCCTCTTTGCAGCGTTTCCCCACATTTTCTGCAAACAAGGGAACGCCCGTCGTTTATATGGTTTCCCACGATAAAATCGATTCTGTATACCGGTGAGCATTCAATCCAGGCCGCCCCGTTTTCGATTCCCCAGCCGTAAATCTCCGGACCGGCAGAAGAATAGTAATTGCCTTTTATCATATTTTGCAAAATATCTTCATGAGTCAGTTTTTCCGCCCTCACCATAATAAAACCGCCGCAGGCATCGTCAAAGATACCTTCATTATGGTTATCGTCGGCCGCGGCCGCGCCGATGTTCTTCCCGCCGCGCAGCATCCTGTCCCAGCTGATGCAGTCATATCCCGTATTGCTCTCATTTACGGTGTTGTAATTGAAGATCTCCAGGGCCCAAAGCCCCTCCGTATGGATGAATTCTTCCGGCTCCACCCGCGACCATACGGGATGGTTATAGACCGTGATGCAGCCTCTGCTTCTGAGGTAATCACAAAGTCTCTGCGCCTCCCCGGCTCCGTCCCAGGTTCCATAGAATTTTTCCGGCTCCACAAATTCCTGCTCTTCAAACACCTTTGCCCCGGCCGCTCTCTGCATCTCCTCCGTTCCCAGGATCCCATGGATATGATGCACCTTCAGGCGCCGGCCCGGCCGCTCCTTCTCACACAGAATAACGGATGCCTCCAGCCCCGGAAGGATGATAAAATCTTCACAGTCGAACTCATCCCTGCGGTCCGTATACAAATCATGCTCGGAAAAGCAGAGAAAACTGTATCCGTTTTCCTTATAAAGCTCCACCGCCTCCTCCGGCGTCAGCCTGCCGTCGGAGCTTGTGGTGTGGCTGTGCAGATTTCCCTTATACCAGTTTCCCGATTTGTCAAATCCCATCTGATCTTTTATCATTTTTACTCCTCTCCTTCGGCTTATGGAAGTGATATACAGTTTCTCTCCGCCACGGACAGATAAACCCTCTCCCCATTATTAAACAGCACCCGGCTCCTGAACAGCACATCCGCGTGGATTTTCACCCCGTTCACATTAATCTGATACCGGAGTACATTGCCCCTGGGCATATTATCCTCGACAATTCCTTCAAAATGGTATTCTTCGTCATTTACAAGCGGTGCGGATGAGATGGAAAATGTCTCCGGCCTTATGGCGGCTTCCCCTGTCCTCTTTTTCCCCGTCATCGCATAAAATTGTTCCGGCGTCACCTGATTGTAATTGCCGATAAAGCTGGCGGCAAAACTGCTGACCGGCCTGGTGTAGACAGAAACCGGATCGCCGGACTGCTCAATCCGGCCCTCGTGGAAGAGGTTAATCACATCCGACATAACCATGGCCTCATCCTGATCGTGGGTGACAAAGATTGCCGTGAGCCCCAGCTTCTTTGTAATCTGCTTAATGCTCACCTGCAGGGACTTGCGCAGTTTGGCGTCGATTGCGCTGAGCGGTTCGTCGAGAAGCAGCACCTTCGGTTCCATTACAATGCTCCTGGCCAGGGCCACCCTCTGCTGCTGCCCTCCCGACAAGCTGGAAGGATACTGCTTTTCCTTCCCGTTCAGTTCCACCATCCTGACGGCGGCTGCCACTTTCTCCCGGATTACCTCCGGAGCCATCTTTTTCAGCTTCAGTCCGAACGCGATATTTTCCTCTGCCGTCATGTTGGGAAAGAGGCTGTACTGCTGAAATACCATTCCGATATTGCGTTCCTTCGGCTCCTTATCCGTGATGTCCTCACCATCCAGGAAAATCCGCCCTCCGTTTACCTCTTCAAGCCCGGCAAGACAGCGCAGGAGCGTACTCTTGCCGCAGCCGGACGGCCCCAGCAGGGTGACGAACTGCCCTTTTTCTATATTCAGGTCAATCCCCTTCAGGACCTGGTTGTCCCCATAGTATTTTTCTATCTTTCTGAATTCTATATATGACATTTCTTATCCTCTCTTTTCCCTCCCAGAAATACAAGGCCGGATATCAGCAGCGTGACACAGAAAAGCACAATGATAACCGCACATGTCCTCTGGCTGGATTTTTTCATCACGTCGTACAGATACATCTGCGCCGTTGGAAAATAATTTCCCGCCATCGTATTAATGACGACAAAATCCCCGAACACAATCGCCATTGCAAGCATCGCGGACACCATGACGCCTCCCATAATGTTTGGGACGACAATGTGAAAAAAGGCATAAAACGGTCCCGCACCCAGCATCTGCGCCGCCTCGATCAGCCGAGGGGCATTCATCCCGTTCAGATTATTGCGGATTCCCTGATACACGTAAGGCAGCACCACGATACAGTAAGTGGACGTCAGCATGAAAAAGCGGTTACTGAAAGGTTCCGGAGCGTCGGCATATAATGACAGCACACTGATTGGAAGAATGACTCCCTGGATTGCATAGGGCATCGTGCACAGTATTTTCATGTATTTATCAAGCCGCGGGCAGTAAACCACCACAACATACATCGCCAGAAGAACGGCCAGCGTGCAGAGGACAATCGGCAGGACCGAAATCAGAATGGTTCTTCCAAGCGACATCCAGAAAGCCCTGTCCGAAAAGATTTCCGTGTACGCCCTCAGGGTAAATCCCTCCGGCATAATCTCCATCCACTCGCTGAACATGGAGTACAGGAATGTAAAAAAGAGGGGAATCAGAAGATAAATTCCTATTGCGGCCAGGACGGCGCCCGAACCTGTTTTTTTCTTTTTCATCGGCTCTCCCCTCCCTGTTTTCGTGTAAGTGACTGTGTTATAAAAATTGACATTGTCATCATCATCATTAATACAACGGCCAGAGCACTGCCAAACTGTGGCCTCTGCACCACGTCCCCGGTAAACTGTTCCGAAATCCGGATCGGAAGGATGGAAAAGTTATTCATGAGCAGGGCGTAAGCCGTCGCATAGGCCGAAATGGCATTGGCAAACAGGGTGGAAAATGTTCCCAGGATGCTCGGCATTAAAACAGGAATTCCCACCTTTCTCCAGAATACGGCGCTGTTTCCTCCCATCAGGCTGACCGCCTCTTTCCACTCATTTCTGATTGAATCAAAGGCGGGAATCAGAAGCAGCGTCGCCAGCGGAATCTGAAAGTACACATAGGTCAGCATCAGCCCCCAGACCGTGTACAGAGGAAATTCAACAGCCCCGCCAATCCCCAGGCTGCGGCCCAGGATTGTGATTACTCCGGCGTTGCCGAGCAGGATGATAAAGGAAAAGGCCAGCGGGACTCCGGAAAAATTGGAGACCATGTTGAGCAGGCTCATAAAAATCCGCTTCGGGCGGCCTCCCCTTTCACATGCGGCCCGGCCTCCGGCAAAGGCGACGGACAGGCCGATTACAGCGGAAACCACGGAAATGAGCAGGCTGTTTTTGATTGCCGTCAGATACAGCGGTTTGCTGAATATATTCATATAATTTTGTATTGTAAAGCCGGTTTCTCCGCTCTCAGGCATAAAACTTTTCACAATAATAGTGAATACCGGCAGGATTTCAAACATTCCTGCCAGTATCAAGAACGGGATCAGAGCGGCGAAATAAGTTCTTTTCTTCACGCTTTCACTCTCCCCGTATTATTTTGCGTAAGCCACTACTTCTTCCTGCCACATGGCTCCGATTTCTTTCGTCGTCTTATCCCAGGCTGCCTGATCCTTCACCATGCGGCTGTTCTCATACTGCTCGTCAGGCAGCATTTTTTCCTTCACTTCCTGCGGAAGCTCCACGTCCCTGACCGGTCTTGCATACCCCTTTGCCAGATTGATCTGTCCTTCGTCACTCAGTATGTATTCACGGGCCATTGCGGCTGCGTGAGGTCTCTGGGAATAGGCGTTTAAAATCGTGCAGTATCCGCTCTGGATGGAGCCCTCCGACGGGACGTTGATTTCAAAATCGGCACTCGGATTGTTCTCCACAAACTGGTCACGGTAGCCGAGGGCATTATAGTCCCAGAGGAAAGCGACTCCCACTTCACCCTTTTCAATGCGCGCCATGGAGAATTCACCCAGGTCGAGCCTGCCCTGCTCGGCAATCTGCTTAAAGAAGTCAAGTCCGGGTTTAATATTGCTCTCATCCCCGCCCATTGCAATGGCCGCCGCCAGAACTGCGAACTGCGCCTGGTTTGCCGCCGATACGTCGCCTACCGCTATCTTGTAGTCGCCTTCCAGCAGGTCGGCAAAGGACTTCGGCGCCTCCTTGACCAGCTTTTTATTGGTCATCATCGTCATTGTGCCGTAATAGCCGATAATCCAGTCTCCGTCATCGTCCTTGGCCCAGTCCGGAATGGAATCCCAATAGCTTGTCTTATATTTTAAGGTGACTCCCTTTTCCTCGGCAATCGGCCCGAATGCCTGGCCCACATCCCCGATATCCTTTGTCGCCTTTTTTTTCTCCGCCTCAAAAAGGGAAATCTCCTCCGCGGACGACATGTCGGTGTCCGTATGCTCCAATCCGTATTCGGTCTTGATTCCTTCCCACGTCTCAATCCAGTTTGCCCATGTGTCCGGCATTCCAACTGAATCAACTCTTCCCTCTTTCTTCGCCTCCGTCAGGATTGCATCTACGCTCATACTGTTTAAATCTACTGCCTCCGATGCAGTCTGGCTGGAACATCCCGCTAAAGCTCCCACCGTCACGGCTGCCGCCAGCAGTATCGATAATCCTCTCTTTTTCATGTCATATCCTCTCTTTATTTATTATTCTGAATCACGTTCCGGTACTCCGCCGTCCGCGTTTTGCCCGGTGCAGTATTAAGTATACGGGAGTAATGTAAAGTCTGTTATCAGGGTTTTGTAAAGAGTTGGGAAAAGTTGGGTGGAAGAAAAGCTATGGCCAAAATTTGCACCATAGCTTTCGTAGAATTTGTTTTTCTTTTTTATAAATTACAGCATTTCTTTTTTTGTACCCATTACAGTTCCACTTCACGGAATCCGCCTCCCGGCGCCAGCACCGTCGTATGGGTAAAACCGCATTCCGCCGCCAGCCTGGCCGCCTGTTCGAACCGATATCCTATCGTATCGGCACGGTGGCTGTCCGAGTTGATCATAATCCGTCCGCCCATGTTCTTCAGTTCTTTCAATAGAATCCGGTTCGGGTATGGCTGAGTCTTATATCCTCTCGACATGACACCCGTGTTAATTTCAAAGGGCAGCCCCTCCGCATTCAGTTTTTTCATCGCCGCCAGGGCCGGTTCCAGGTATTCATCCCTTGTCTCGTCAAAGTCCCTGTAACCTTCATTAAACTTCGTCATCAAATCAAAGTGTCCCACCCAGTCACAGTGGGTCCTGTCATAGACCGTCGCCTCCAGCTCATAATAATCGCGGGCCAGGGCATACCAGTCTCCGTTCCACAGGCGGTTCACCGCAGCCGTCAGCCTCTCCCGGCCGGCATCTATCTCAATATATTCCCCGTTTTTAAAAACACAGTGGGTGGAACCAATGGCGTACTCCGCCTCCTGTACGGGTCCCAGGCAGTCCAGCTCTATTCCAACATAGAGATTCATTCTCCCCGCATATTCCTCGCGCAGTCTGTAAAGCTCTTCCCTGTATTGTTTCAGAACCTGATCCGGCATTCCAAAGTCTTTCAGGCAGAAAGAAAAATCGGCATGGCCGGAGACTCCGAAATCGGTCATCCCCATCTTATAGGCCGCCTCCACCATCTCCGCGGCGGTACTTTTTCCATCGCAATATGTTGTATGTGTATGAAAATCAGCTCTCAGCATAAATGAATCCTTTCCGGTTTGTTTCCTGATGCATTTATACTCTAGCCGATTATTTCTACGGAATCAAGCACTTTTCCAAAGTTTTACCGGAGCTTTACCTCCCCTTTGCCGGAAATCAACCGCAGGAGGGAGCGAAGCGGTTCCGTCATATACTTTTCTTTGTGCCGGATAACGAGAAGATCGTTCTTAAGCTGCAGGCCGTCCATCCGGATCGATATAAGACTCCCCTCCTCAAGCTCCTTCCCGACCAGTATATCCGGCAGCACCGTAAGGCCAAGTCCTGCCTTTGCCGCTTCGATCAGCGCGGTGGAATTGACGCTGGTCCATGCGGGATAAGCCGTGTAACCGGCCAGATACAGTGCGCTGTCCAGCGTGTCACGGATAGCGCTGCCCTTCTCGCGAAGCAGCAGACGCTCGGCACAAAAACGTTCCAGAGACAGACACGCGGCCTCAGCCGGATAACCGGCCAGATACCCCGGGCAGCACAGGATATGCATCTTATATGAATCAAAGGCTTCACAGATAAATGGCCCCTGGGGAGCCGCCCCTTCTATCAGCGCAAAATCGGCCTCGCCGTTTCGCAGCACTTCAACTGCCGTCGCCGCCGGGACCACTTCCACAGTGACCGGAAGGCCGGGCCACAGCTCCCCAAATTGTTTCAGTATGGCAGGCAGATAAAACGCCGCTATCGTAATGCTGGAAACAATGTGGACCGGAGCCTGCTTTTCCAGGCAGTTGATCCTGGAATCCAGCACTTCACACGACGCCAGAATCGGCGTCACCTCCTCCAGAAGCAGCCTGCCGCTTTCCGTTATGCTGATGCTCTTCGACAGCCTGTCAAACAATGCCGTACCTGCCCTCTCCTCCAGTTCCCTGATGGCGTGGGAAACTGCGGACTGCGTAATATACAGGCTCTCCGCCGCTTTCGTGAAGCTGCCTGTCTCCGCCACCGCCTTAAATATTCTGAAATGCCTGAGTGTCATCGCCAAACCTCCCGGTAATTTGTGCATAAATCAAAGTTGCAAAAAGCAATTTCATATGAGCTAAAATCGTACGAACCAAAGTCACATAATTGAAAATAGCATGAAAAAAAGTAATCGATATAACAAAATTATATCATTTTACAGATGGGTATGCAAACGGTATAATTAAGAAATGAGAACGCCGGGCGTCCCCGCATCTCAACAAAACTTATCATGATATCCCCAGGAGGAAAAACAAATGCGTCAAAACAGTGTTTCCATAGAAGAGGCATCCGTGAGGAAAGCCCCTTTAAAGAAGGAATCCCCAAAAACAGACCCCGGCCTGTACCTATGGCTGTTTTCAATCAACCTTTTTATCAGTGCGTTCACATTTGGCGGCGGATATGTCGTCGTTCCCATGATACGTAAGTACTTTGTCGAGCAGAAAAAGCTGTTCACCGAGGAGGAACTGATGAACATGGCGGCCGTCGCCCAGTCCGTACCCGGCGCAATCGCAATCAATCTGTCCGCTCTGGCCGGATACAGAAGCGCTGGCATAATCGGCGTATTTCTGTCCTGTCTCGCGGCAGTGCTTCCTCCCGTTGCAATTCTGTCCGCTGTCTCCGCATGGTACACGATCTTTTCAACCAATGTGATGATTGCGGCTGTCCTGAAAGGAATGCAGGCGGGCGCGGCGGCTCTCATCGTAGATTTAGTAATCGACATGACAGATATGATCGTAAAGGAACGTTCCATTTTCCTCACAGCGATGGTCCCCGCGTCCTTCATTGCGGGTTTTATTTTCCATATCAATGTGGCCGTGATTCTGGCCGTATGCTGCTTTTTATGTATTCTGCGCCTTCTCATCGGGGAACAGAGACGGGTCAGGGAAAATGAATCAGGCGGGGAAACCGCTTAGAATGAAAATAACAACAGCCTCAGGAGGTAGACAGACGTGAATCTTTTATGGAAACTTTTCACCGCATTTTTTCAGATAGGGCTTTTCAGCATCGGCGGCGGTTATGCCGTCATCCCCAATATCCAGGAGCAGGTTGTGGGAAAATACGGCTGGATCTCCCAGAAGATATTTACCGACATTATTACCATTTCCCAGATGACCCCCGGGCCTCTGGCCGTAAATACTTCCACCTTTGTCGGAATCCGGATCGCCGGGATCCCCGGCGCAGCCCTGGCTACCCTCGGCTGTGTCATATCGGGCATCAGCCTGTCCGTGGGCCTGCACTGTCTGTTCAACCGGTATAAAAAATCACAGTATGTGACAGAAATCCTGAAAGGCCTTAAGTCCGCGTCATTGGGACTCGTCGTCTCGGCCGCAGCCTCCATCATGCTGCTTACCTTCACAGGCTCGTCCGTCTTTACAGCTCATCCCGACATCGACCTGGGCGCCGTCCTGGTGTTTCTCGGTTCCATGCTGATTCTGCGGAGAAAAAAGGTGGGGCCGGTCTTTCTGATGTCACTGACGGGCCTGGCAGGTTTATTTTTATACCGGTAATTTCCGGTTCAATCAGTTTAGACGTGGAATACATCCCCAGTGAACAATAACCACTGTTTTCTTAATTAATTGCTTCAAAGAAAATTCAGTTGTATTTTCTCCCGTTGTGAAATACAATAGAAAAGCATGTGTAAAGGAGAAAACAGCTTATGGATTTTATCGAAATTGTAAAAGCCGTCATTCTGGGAATTATTCAGGGAATTACCGAATGGCTGCCAATCAGCAGTACCGGGCATCTGATTCTATTTGACAACATCTGGCCGATGGCTTCAAGCCCTGAGTTTTTTGAAGTGTTTAAGGTTGTGATTCAATTCGGTTCCATTCTGGCCGTACTTGTCTTATTCTTTGACAAACTGAATCCCTTTTCTCCGAAAAAAGGTTACAGGGATAAAAAAGAGACCTTTGACTTATGGAAGAAAGTAATTGCCGGGTGCATCCCCATCGTGATTGTCGGCCTGCCCCTGGATATGATACTGGAAGATTATCTGTCGGGCGTCTATGTGATTGCCGCCACACTGATTCTCTACGGTATTGCTTTCATTGTGATAGAGAGCAGAAATGTTTCACCCTCAATGACTTCACTACAGGATCTGACCTACAGGACGGCATTTTTCATCGGCTGCTTTCAGGTTCTGGCCGCAGTCCCGGGTACTTCGCGCAGTGGAGCGACGATTCTGGGCGCCGTCCTGCTTGGCTGCTCCCGCTATGTGGCAAGCGAATTTTCCTTCTTTCTGGCCGTTCCGGTTATGGCCGGAGCCAGCGGGCTGAAACTGCTTAAATACTTCCTTAAAGTCGGAATGTTCTCAGGTGCGGAATGGATCCTTCTGATTATTGGGACTATGGTATCCTTCATCGTTTCCATTTTTGCCATCCGGCTTCTCCTGGGTTATATCCGCAACCATGATTTCAAGGTATTCGGCGTATACAGGATTTTGCTTGGTATCGTCGTAATCGTATATTTTTCTTTCCTTGCATAACGGCCAGGGAAAAGCAGGGAAAAGACCGGGATTCCGGGTTTCCACCGCCAGTAAGCGTATGGAGCCCCGGAATCCCGGTCTTTTAATGATTTATCTTATTTATTCCGCATATAAGCTCTCTAAGAACTGCTCTGAAAACGCCACAGCAGCTTCAAACCTCTGATAAAACTGTCCGTAAAAATCATGTTCCGCTTCATAAGGCAGCATATAAAACTGCTTCAGGATATACATACTGATTTTCTTGATATCCCCTTCCTCCGGCTTATCCTTTACCGCATTCTGCAGCTTCTTCAGAAAATAATGCCAGTCCGAAACAAACTGCTCGTACTGTCTGATATCCGGCGTATCAATCCATTTGCGGACCTTTACCTTGGTCCTGTTCTCCTTCCGGCACTCATTTGTCTGGAGAAAATACCGGAAACCGCCGTCCTCATAGAAACGCCCGAGCGGGAAAAGCCGGCAGATTCCCGGCCTGTATGCATGAATGCTGCACCTGCCGTTTCCGTCCAGAAAGGCACACCGCTCATCCTGCCCTTTCATTCCGAGATTAGGGAGTATCAGCCCGTCTGCCAGGTTCAGCTCCACTCCGGACGCCAGCAGTTCCTCAAAGCTCATGCCCAGATGAACCGTCAGACGGTAAATATCAAGCGGATCGAGGACAATCGAGGTTCCCATCCCTCTGCAGCAGGCAGAACAGCCCTTACAGTCCTGGCAGTCTGCTTTCACCATATCATTCGGCCCGTACAGCTTGCCATCCGATATCTCTTCCATATTCACATTGCGTTCCATTATCTTATGTCAACCTTTCCAATCTCTCATTTCTTTCAGGCCCGGCACCAGGACCCTGGCGCTTGTTTCCAGGATAATCCGGCCCTTTTCGGCCGTAGCCCCGGCAGGATCCCCGCCGATTCCAATGGGTTTTCCGTCTTTTGTCTTCCAGTCCTCGGAAACCCATCCAATGGAAACATTGCCGTATGGTTTCAGAGCTTTATTATGTTCAAACGCCGTGGGGATACCCGCCTCGGAGAGTTCCAGCTTCACCAGGCTCTCATCCACGGCCATCACCATCGATGTCTCCATCTCGCCGCCATGGAAATCCCATATATTACCCTCGGAGATTGTCGCCGTCACATCCGGATGGCTGAATGCGCCCGAGGAGAGGATAAACGGGGAAATCGAAAACTCACTTCTCAGTTCTCTGCTGAGCACCTGGACAATCGGTGCATTTCCTCCATGACAAATCAGAAACGCCAGCTTTTTAAAACCGTGATGCACCAGGCTGACACTGATGTCGTAAAGCATATGGTAATAAGTATCCGGCTTCACCGTGATGGAGCCGCAGAAATTTTTATGTTCCGTGCTGAGTCCGACGGGAATGACGGGAAAAACCAGCATGGGGAAGTCTTCCTCCCCCTCCTTCGCCAGCGCTTTTTTTATCTCCTCCGTCATCGCTTCCGCGATAATATCATCCGTGCCCAGCGGAGCCTGGTTTCCATGCTGTTCCAGCGCTCCCAGGGGAATCAGGACAATTGTCTCCTCCTTATCCACCCGTTCCATTTCCCATCTTGTTAAATCCCGGTAATTGCGTATCATTTTCTTCACACCACCTTTGGAACGATCTTGGCTGCCAGCAGACGGCTGTAAAGCAGATGCGCCACCACGCTGTTGAGGCCGATTTTCAGGATATTAAACGGTATTGTTGCCAATATGATAAATCCGTTGAGGTTCTGGATAGCCGGGTTCACGGCCGCCACCATTGTAATCACCTGGTCAAGAGGCAGGTTCATTGCCTGTGCATAAAGGGGAAGGGTAATAAACGCGTTGGTAAAGCAGGCAAATGCCGTTCTGATCGGAATGCTTACCGCCAGGGCCTCAATTGCAGCCCTCTTACCTGCTCCCCTCTTTTTGTATACAAACCAGAGCGGCCCCACAAACAGGATAATTCCCATCAGGTTCGCGAACTCGCCCACATACATGGTGTTCGTTCCAACCGTGATTAACTTGATCAAGATCTTTATCACTTCCACACACACGCCGGACATCGGTCCCATCAGGAATACGGCCACGATAGACGGTACATCGCTGAAATCCACCTTGTAGAACGGCGGCATAAGCGGTACGGAAAACTCAAGCGACATCAGCACACCTGCCAGCGCCGCCAGCATACCCGTGTAAATCAGTTTCTGGACACTCCATTTTGAATTTGTTTTTGTTCTCATACTTCATTTCTCCTTTCGGTTATGTCGGTCTTGCAAATTTCTTAAATTCTCCGAAAAAGAGTCTGCCGTCATGATAGAATAAAAAATCCCAAATCGCGGGGATCTGGGATTAAAATTTCATCATATCAGACAACATCACACCGCGTTTTGAGTATATCAAAATAACGATGTATCTAATTGACTCTAATTTCTTCTCTCATCCAGACTATACTGTCGGTTTTGGATTTCCACCAAATCAACCGTTTAAAACGGGTCGCGGACTGTGACCGCCGGTAGGGACTTGCACCCTGCCCCGAAGAACTTATTCAACTTGTGATTTAAAAATAGCACAGATTACTATTATTGTCAATAGGGAGTTGAGGGTGTGCGGAAAACCTGTTTATTCTTAGTCCGTTTTGAAATGCTGAAGTTTATGGCTCTGCGCGGTAATTGGTGACTAAGTCAATGAAATATTTAATATGGTCCGAAAGGTAAAGCTCTTTGTCCCAGATCAGGTATATTTTCTGGATTACCGGGCCTTCTGATGAATAAAGCGGGAAAAAATTAATGTTTTTCTGTGTGAAATCACTGGTCGCCATCAGCGCTGATTTCGTTATAAAACTTACAGCCTGGTTCTGGATGCATATTGATGAAGTAATTCTGGAAAACGCGCTGGTCATGTAGATGTTTGGAGTCAGTCCCGCCTCTGCGAAACATCTCTCTATCTGCGGCCCCATACTGTTGGAAAGCATACAAAACGACAGTTTTGAAAAATCACTGACGTAGGCCTCTGTTTGTGATTTTCTCTTTAATGCTTCCGCTTCATTTGGATAATGCAGTTTTAACAATTCCTCCGGTACACACATAAGAATCGGATCATCTGCCAGGTAACGGAAATTCAGGCGGCTGTCCACATTGGAAGAATACGTAATTGCCAAATCCAAATCTCCCGTATAAATCATAGATGCCAGCTTTGAAGATAATGCACTGTTTGTATGAATCTCAACATTAGGGTAACGTTTTACAAATTCAGGGATGATTCTCGGAATACAGCTTTCAATTTCCAGAAGACTTGCCCCAAAACGGATTACCCCTTTCTCCCGTTTACAAATTTCTGAAATCCTGTCATTTAAATGATCCTGTTCTTTTAAAACTAAATTGGCAAACTCCAGCACGGCTTCTCCTGCCGGTGTAAAAGCCAGTACCGGTTTTCTTTTTAGAAGTTCCACACCATAGTGTTCTTCAAGCCGCTGTATATGGTTACTCAACGTTTGCTGCGACAGATACAGACGTTTTGCCGTACGGGTAATATGCAGATCTTTTGCTAATTCGGAAAAATAATACAGGCTTTGTATATCCATTGTCGGTCACCTTGCACAAAGTAATTTTGTTATGTTTAAAAAAAGACTGTTTGCATAAATTATATCCATATTCTACAATGAATTCATCATAATAACAAGGAAATCATGCATGATGCCCTATATGTAAATTTTGGTGTATAACGATTCACTCCGTGCCATGTAACACGCCTCGCGGAATACTGCCTGTGAACTGTGATTCTGGCGTTGCTGATATGGAGTGAACTGTAGCATTTGATGAGCAGTACAACAAATTTGTACGAAAGAAAGGGTGTGTTTTCTATGTCAGAAGTTTTAAATGATCTGGTTATTTTTGGTGTGTTTATGTTCATTGCCTTTTTTATCCGTGAGCGGATTAAAATATTCCAGAAACTCTACTTTTCAACTGCTATGCTGGCCGGTATCCTGGCGCTGATTTTGGGAAGTAATGTTCTGGGGCTTGTCCTTTCACCGGAAACATTTTCATCTTATGCCGGCGTGCTTGTCCGTCTTGTAATGTCTTCTATGGTATTTGGCGTACTTGTCAGTGTAGAAAAACTCCGTTCTGTCGCCGACTTTTTATGCATTGAAACAGGCGCCTTTGGATTCCAGTTAGCGTTAAGTGTTGGTGTCGGCATGATACTGTGTCTGTTTTGGCCCTCACTTCCACAAGGTTGGGGGTATATGGCCCTCACTGCTTTCTATGGGGGACACGGTGCGGCCGCCAATGCCGGGAGTATTCTTCAGTCCCTTACCGGAAATGCCGACTATACGACCTATGGCGCTATCCTATCTTCATTCGGCCTCCTCATCGCTGTGTTAGTCGGTATGGTCATCGTAAACATTGGAATACGAAAAGGTTATGGCACCTATGTAAAAGCGCTGGATAAGACAAAAGATCAAAGTGATGTACTTGGCGGAGTTCTAAGGGAAGAAAAGCGTGTCGTCCTTGGAAAGAGCATCGTTACCAGTTTGAGTATTAACGCCATTACTCTCCAATTCATTATGATACTGTCAGGCATGTTTCTCGGTGAGCGTCTTTTTGCAGCAATTGGCAGGTTTATTCCGTTTTTTGCAACGCTCAGTATTCAGGCTTGTGATGTATTTGGCTGCGTTATATTATTCTATCTTATGCGGGCCGTTAAACTGGATTCCTATATCGACAGAAAAACCGTTACGCAAATCAATGGCTTAGTTCTGGATCTTGTTGTATTTGGAGCTTTGGCTACTTTAAATGTAAAAGTTTTATTAGATAATTTTATACCGCTTCTCACGATTACGATTATTGTTTGTGCCGCCACGATAGCTTTTCTCTATTTTACCTGCAGGAATCTTTGTAATGGGGAATGGTTCGAAAAAACAGTTTTCTTTATCGGACAGATGACCGGAACCAATGCGACCGGATTTGCCCTTGTCCGTACCCTGGATCCGGATTCCCAGTCGATTGTATGGGAAGCCCAGGCTATTGTTGCCGGTGTCGGCCTCTATTTCGATTTGGCATATACTCTGGCCCCACAGTTTATCGCATCAGGCAACTTAACCGGCACTATTGGTATCGGTATTCTCATGTTTGCTGTGGGCATCGGACTGGCCTGGATTATTCGCAGAAAAAGAACAAATTAAACTGATATTATGCAGAGGATGATGATAGTATGAGTAAAAAAGAATTTAATTACTACTGTTTTAAAGGATCGTATCGTGAAGTGGGAATCCAATACGGAGAAGCCATGAAAGATGATTTAAAAATGTGGAATTCGCGGCAGTTGGAAAATCTATCAGAAAAATTCAGTCTCACAAAAGAAAACGTTTACCATCGGGTCAATACGTATTTGCCAATTATTAAAAAGTATGCTCCCGAACATATTGTACAGCTTAGGGGAATGGCGTATGGTTCGGGCCTTTCACTGGAAGATGCCTTACTTTTTCAGGTTTATGGGGAAATTACGTATGAGGGCAGCAATCCTTTACCTGAATGCACTGTATTTTCTATCTCTTCTGATTACGCCGGGAATGGTAAGCACTATGCGGGCCAAAACTGCGATATGAACGCCGCTTATGCGGAAAAATGCAGTGTTGTTACGTTTGCTGTGGAAAATAAACCGCGAATTACATACCTTTTGCCGATTGGATATTTAAGTTATCATGGACTAAACAGTGAAGGTATTTCCTGCGATCACAATGCACTTTTTGGTTCTCCATGGAGATTCGGTTTACCGCGTTTCTTTACCTCACGGCTCGCTCTTGAAAGCCATACCATGGAAGAACTGAGAGAAACGCTTGCCCGGATTACGCCCTCGGCATCACGGCACTCTTTTTTTGCAGATCGTTATGGAAACATGACATCCTATGAATTTGACGCAACGCATTGCGGTATCTACACACAGAAAGACGGTTATTTTGTTCATACAAACCATTACCAGTCTCAAAAAATGCAGTCGTTTCAAAGGATGACTCCCGAGGAACTACATAACTCTGAAGTCCGTCATGATCAGATGCAGCAATTAATCGAACGCAAAAAGGGAGTTATAACCGAACTGGAAATTATGGATATGCTTAGAAACCATGATAATGGAAAAGACAGCATCTGCGTTCATGACTTTGACGGTGTTTCTACATTTGCATCCATCATCAGCTGTCTGGATGAAGGAAAAATTCTGATTGCAAAAGGGAACCCCTGCTGCTCGGAATATAAAGCCTATCCTGTATAAAATTATTGAAAAACGAGAGGGACTCTTCCTAAATTTATCATTGCCAATCAATAACATAGACTGATACGCAACAGATGCATCAAAACAGCCTGAGCGTATCAGTCTTTCATTTATTTCTCTTCTCTCCCGCTCCGATTCACAGGATATCCGTTTCCCTGGAGGTCGGTGGTCAGTTCGTTTAAATGGCCGCACTCGTCAGTTCTCATTTCCCGGTCTGTGGTTCCGGCTTCGTATGCTCCCCTGGGGATTGTGTTGATTGTTTCTTTGTCTCTTGGTTTCTGCATAAATTACCTCCATTTTTTGCATTCATATTAAAAATAGTATAACCGGCCGCGGCGCGGATTATGATGGAGGCTTATTCCATATGCATTTTTCCGTTATGAAAATTTTAATATAAAGATAGAAGGGATTTACTTTTTTTATGATTTTCCGTCTCTCTGCCTTCCTTTACTGTACATTTTTTTGGTTCTTTATCGGTTAAGACAAATTATGTATATCAGTTTAAATTTTGTTTATTTACCGTATCTGTAATATGACATATAGTCAGATCAGCTAAACCAATTGCCCGAGAGGCTAAATTATCAAGGAGGAAATCACAATGAAAAAGCATTACCCAACCATCATCCTGACGGCCCTGGCACTGACGCTGGGACTGTCGGCCAGTGCCGCGGCCGCGGGGCCCGGCTCTACGGCGCCCGATGATCTGAACGCCTATCTTCTGGCCCACACCACGGTCAGCGACGGCGGCCGTTCGCTGCCAATCGATCGCAGCGAGGTCAATGAACATGCCATTACAGGTTATTACACCTACACATTTCAGGAGGGAAAAACAGCCGGGCGTTCATTTAAGCTCTATGCCGGCCGTCATGCGGCGCTGCGCTCCTATATTACCGTGATCGCCGTTCCCGACGGAACCGCCGACACCTATGATTTTCTGGAAAAACAGGGATGGCTGAAACAGGCCGATACATACGGGGAACTTCTCTTCGTCCTGGAGCCGGAAAACGGAAGCTGGAAGACTCCGGACGACGAGGCCGCCTATCTGGACGCCTGCCTGGGCGAGAGCGTGGCAACACTGCCTTCGGTACCCGTGAAACAAGTTCCGGCGGCATCGTCCAGAGCGGAAGGATTCCGGTCAGCGACGGTACATCCTGCCCTGTCTTCACCGGACATTCCTGTAACTATTATGTCGGTTATGGCAAAGGCTGCGCTGTCCTCGAGTCCTGGACCGCCAATCATCCTCTCTATGTCATAAGTCAGGCGTTTATTGAAGGAACGGGGGTGGGGACGGAGTATCTGCAGCGCTCTGCGGCCCGGACCTACAACGGCATAAATACCGGCTCCTACTATCCCGGCTTTCAGGATTCCTCTTTCTCAGCCACCCTCAGGAAAATGCAGAAAGACGGAGTGGGCAGCGGCAAATTTATCTCAAACGCCGATATTCCGGTTCCCACGCTGTTTGCCGGATACAGTGACGAAGACACGAGTATTCCTTACTGGATCAGCGTAAATGATGCCGTGCCGGTGCCCGGTGAACAGGGTCTTTACCGTCAGAGCATCTCTTCCGATGCATGGCAGACGGCATATGCCAACCAAAATGCCGCGAACTGGGAGCCGGGAACTGCTTACGGCATTTCCAAAGTCCAGGTTACCCGGGACGGCAGCCTGACCGCCTCCCAAATCCGCGGTTTTCTGGCCGGATATACCAGATACACCAATCCCTTTGCCTACAGCAATAATCTGTCCTACCGCCTGGACTATTACAAAGCAACCGAGGCGGCCCGCATTTCCGCCGGGAAAGGTAAGACCGTCGCCTCCTATTCTTATCACAGTTATGATGGAAAGGAAGCAACTGTAGAACTCCGTGCCCTGGAATCAACACGGGTAGCCGCTCCCGGCTGCAGCACCGAAGGCACCGTCTATTCCTGTATTTCCGCTTTCGGAGATTATAATGACGATGGGGTAATGGATCCGAGGGAATCTCTTATCTATGTCCCCGATACAGCCAAAAATTCCGGCCCGGACGGAGCTCCCGTCGTAGTTGTTTTCCCCGGAAGCACACAGGCTGCATCCACCTTTATGGATTGTTCCGGCTGGTGGGCCGTGGCGAACGATGAGGGTTGTGTAGTCATTATTGTAGGACAGTTCTGCCGTAACAGCGCCGCCAGTCTCACTTACGGCGAAGAAGGAGACAGCGCCAATTTTGCCCGCTCAAGCCTTGTTCTGCTGGATCGCGTAATCAGCCGGGACGCGGGCGTTACACCGGACTTCACCCGTGTGTATGGCAGCGGCCACTCCCTCGGCAGCAATACCATACAAACACTTTGCAATAATACGGAGGCCTACTATTTTGCAGCCGTTGCCTCCACTTCCTTCCCCAACCCGCAGTTTACCGCCGCACAGATGCCCTGCTGTCTTATCGTCGGACAGTCAGACATCAGTGAACCGCTGCCCGACCCAAGAGCCAGGGATCTTGTAAAAAATCCATGGGACACCTCGGCCGACAGCGCCATCTACAACTGGGTGACGGGAGCCCAGGCCATGAACGGACTGACCGCATCGTTCCTGCCCAATAATCATGCCAGCTTTCTGGCTGCCTGCTCCAGCTTTCAGGAAAGCGGACGGTATTACACCTATACCTGGAATAATAAAAATGACATTCCGGTAGTCCGTTTTACCCGCACCCTGGCCCGCGAACATAACTGCTACCCGGAAGAATTCCGGCTGGCCTGGGATTTCCTCAAACACTACCGCCTGAATCCGGACGGCGCCCGCGCCTACAGCGCATCCGCCTTTGAAGCGGATGACTCCGTGTTCATCGTTAAGTAAAATATCATTACCGGGCACGGAATGAACCGTAACAACATGCAGCTTCGGAATATCAATGCCATTTCATCCGGCATTGATGTTCCGGAGCTTTTTTATATCATAGGAAAGTTCCGGACCCGAATTTAAATCCGCTTTAAATCGAATTCAAATTGAATTTAAAAATTTAGGAATAACAAGGATACCGCAGGCCGGCGCAAGGAATACTATCAGGAGACACTCATTCATTCCACCTCAAAACCCACTTCAGGAGGTTAAAAAATGGAAACAGATATGACAATGAAAAATGATACCATCAGCCTTGCCGGCCACTGTGACGCCGGATGCAAGATGGCGATCGACAGCATGGAACAAATCAGCCGTTATGTGACCGATGAGAACCTGAGAACCGTTATAAACTCCAGTAAAAACAGGCACCAAGATTTGGAGCAGGAAGCTTCCGGCCTGCTGAACAAGTACGGCAGAAATGAAAAGGAGCCTGCAAAGATGGCCTCTGCTTTTTCCTGGATCAGCACAGAGATGAAAATGATGTTTAAGGATGACAACAACCAGATCGCCAAAATCATGATGAACGGCTGCAATATGGGAATCCAGTCCATCAGCGGGGATATTAACAAGTATTCTAATGCCTCGGGCGAAAGTGTATCTCTGGCTAAAAAAATCGTCAAAGCAGAGGAAAACTTTATGAAGGATCTGGAACGTTTTCTCTAAAACGGTTTGAACGTGCCGCCCTTTTTTGAAAAAAAGTGATATATATTATCTGTATGAAGTGAATATATAATAGTTAAGAACATACAGAGACAGCAGGTCATTATGCAAATATATATAGTAAAAGAGGGCGACACAATCGATGCCATCGCAGGCGCTGCCGGTATGGATCCGCTGCGTCTGGCTTTTGAAAATCAAATTGACGCTCCGTACCGTCTTGCTGTGGGACAGTCACTTCTTGTTACCGGCGGCGGTAAAAACGGTGAAGAGAGCCGGCTGGAGGGAATTCAGATCCGTAATGAACAGACTGGCCCCGTAATCATGAACGGATATGCCTATCCCTGGATAGAGGAAGCGGTGCTGACCGAAACCTGCCGGTTTCTGACCAGCATTTCTATATTTTCCTACGGTTTTACAGAGTCCGGGGAACTGATTCCGCCTTCCGGAGAGGGGGAGGAGGATGTGATACAGGAGGCCAAACGGCAAAATGTAATTCCGGTGCTGGTTTTGACCCCTCTGGGAGCAGACGGCCGTTTTAACAACAATCTCGTTTCCATCCTTGTGGGCAGTCTGGAAATCCAGCAGAAGCTCATAAGGGAACTCTGGTCCGTGGTCCAGGAAAAGGGGTACGGCGAGGTTGATGTGGATTTTGAATATGTGCTGGCCGAAGACAGGGAATTATTCGCCGACTTCGTGCGGCGTCTGAGAATCATTATGAACCTCTTCGGCATCCGGGTGACCGTTGCCCTGGCGCCGAAAACCTCCCGGGACCAAAGGGGGCTATTGTATGAGGGAATTGACTATAAAGCGCTGGGAGAGGCAGCCAACGGCGTTTTGCTGATGACCTATGAATGGGGGTATACCTACGGGCCTCCAATGGCCGTTGCCCCGATCAATATGGTACGCCGCGTTGTGGAATACGCCCTGACTGAAATTCCTGCCGAAAAAATCAGCCTTGGGATTCCCAACTACGGTTATGACTGGCCCATTCCCTACGAGCAGGGGGTGACGAGGGCGATAAGTATCGGTTACACCGAGGCAATCCGGCTGGCCGTCGATCACGGCGTGCGGATTTACTTTGATGAAACCGCGCAGTCACCGCATTTCCGTTACTGGCAGTATGGAATCCAGCATGAGGTATGGTTTGAGGATGTCAGGAGTATGCATGCGAAGTTCGGACTGATAAAAGAGTTCGGGCTGGCGGGAACCGGATACTGGCAGTTGATGAGACTGTTCCGTGCCAACTGGCTCCTGGCCGATCATGAATTTTTAATCCAAAAGGGAAGGTCTGTTATTTAGAATCATTTTGTGATAGAATGGCATTATTTCAGAACCGGCAGGGGCACTGTCCACAGGAAATACCGTGAGGTGTTTTCGCGCGGGATGCGCACGGGAATCACGAGTTACACGGCGCAAAACGGCTTTTTTGCCTTTCTGTGCAGATCATACCGGTACAAAGGAGAAAATATGGAATATACATTGTATCAGCTTCTCTGGTTCTTCCTCATCTATGCGGCCGCAGGATGGTGCGCCGGAGTCGCATTTTTTGCCGTGCGCAAAAGACGTTTTATCAATACGGGATTTTTAAATGCTCCCTGGTGTCCCATCTATGGTCTGGGCGCCGTGGTATTTTCAATTTTTCTGCAGGAGTTGAAGGGAAATCTCTTCTTTCTGTTCCTGGGAGGAATGATTCTGTCCGCTTTCCTGACGTTCATTACCGGATTCATCCTGGAACGCCTGATACACAGGCGCTGGTGGGATTTCACCAAACAGCGGCTGCAGTTTGAGGGTTACATAAATCTGCCGTACATGGCTGTCTGCGGCCTGGCTGCCGTGGTTTGTATCCATTTTACAAATCCCCTGGCGGTGAGGCTGCTGGAACTGATACCGGCATTCATTGGGAAAATAACGCTAATCGGTTTGTACTGTCTGCTGGCGATCGATCTTTCTGTTTCCCTGGCCGCCGCATGGCGCATGAGAACCAGCCTGAAGGAACTGGAACAGGTGGCTGAGGAATTGAGGCGCGTCTCAAATTCGTTCGGCAATGCAATTACATCCAGAATTGAACGTAGGATGGTGCGGGCCTACCCTAACCTGAGGGAACAGGCGGCCGAAAGGGCAGTGGCTGATCTGGCCGCGGTTCAGGCCGGCGCGGCGGATTCCGTTTTTGCAAAGGGCTGCTGTTTTTACAAGCTGACCGGGCTGTTTTTTCTCGGAGCATTCCTGGGAGATATCACGGAAACGATTTTCTGTTACGCCACCACCGGAGTCTTAATGAGCCGGAGCAGCGTCGTTTACGGGCCCTTCAGCATTGTGTGGGGGCTCGGCTGTGCCATGCTCACCGCATTCCTGTATAAATATAAGGATCGAAGCGACCGGTATATCTTTCTCGCAGGCACGGTCCTCGGCGGCGCCTATGAATATATCTGCAGCGTGTTCACCGAGCTGGTTTTCGGCACCGTTTTCTGGGACTACAGCGCCATTCCGTTTAACCTGGGCGGGCGTATCAACCTATTATACTGCTTTTTCTGGGGCATTGCCGCCGTCGTATGGCTGAAGGGGCTTTATCCCATTCTTTCCGCACTGATAGAGAAGATTCCCAAAAAGGCAGGAACCGCCGGAACCTGGATTCTGATCGTATTCATGGCGGTTAATATCACCCTGTCGGGGCTTTCGCTGGCCAGGTACTCGGAGCGGCAGACAAACCCGGCCGCGGAGCAAAACGCGGTCACCCTGTTTCTGGACGTACACTTTCCCGACAGCCGGATGGAACGGATTTATCCGAATGCGAAGCTGGTGGACTAGGTTTTAGCCGAATGTCTCTGTACGAAGCGTTGCGATATCAGACCTGGAGTTCCGCAATGGAATACAGCGCCGCTTTTCCGGCTAATTTTACCCGTTTCCCATCCAGACGGCAGTACAGAATACCTCCCCGCTTTGAGGCCTGAACGGCTGTAATCCGCTCTTTTTTCAGCCGTTTTGCCCAATAGGGGACGATGTGGCAATGGCCGGAACCGCAGACCGCGTCCTCCGCCACGCCGCACTTTGGTGCAAAGGAACGGGAAACACAGTCTCCATCCGTCCCCCTGGCTGTGGCGTGAAGGAGCAGGCCGTCCAGCGATTTTACTTTTTCCTGATCTGGGTTCAGTGCCCTGATTATTTCCTCGTTTTCAAAAATACAAAGCAAATCGCGCCCCATGTAGGCCTCCGAGGGTACGGCCCCAATCGCACCGGCCATCTCTTCCGTCACAGGCACCGGTGTCAGTTCATACGCCGGAAAGTCCATCTCATAAAGGCCGTCCCTTTTCTCAACAATCAACTCCCCGCTCAGCGTTTTAAATGTGATCTGTCCCGCTTCCGTTTCATAGTAGTTGAAAAGAACGAACGCACAGGCTAATGTCGCATGTCCGCAAAGGTCAATCTCACCGCCGGGAGTAAACCAGCGCAGTCGATATGTTTCACCTTCTTTTACCGCAAATGCGGTCTCGGAAAAATTATTCTCTATCGCTATGTTCATCATCAGTTCTTCTGAAATCCACGCGTCCAGGATACAAATAGCCGCCGGGTTTCCGTGAAACACCTGATCGGTAAAAGCGTCTGCCACATACTGTTTCATTTTGTAAATCCTCCCTTTATTAATCTCTATTGAAAAACTGCTCTTTCATGCGGATTGAACCGTCCTCTCATTGACCGTCCACCCTTTGCAGACATCCACCCAGCCCGCCGCGTGGGAATGCGTTTCCAGCTCCGCCAGATCCAGTTGAATCGTAGCGGTATCGATTCCCCCTGCGGTATGGACGGTGGAAAACCGTTTTAAGGAGATATCCAGATAGATCTCCACTCCCTCATTGACAGCAAAGGGACACACCGCCCCGGGCCGGTGTCCAATCAGCTCCTCTACCCGTTCACGGGGAACCATACCGGGTTTTTGATGAAAATACTGCTTAAACTTGGAACTGTTTACTCTTGTGTCTCCGGCCGTAACTATCATCACCGGCTTCCCGTCCACAAGAAAAGTAATGGCCTTGGCTATCTCAGCCTGAGTACAGCCAATGGTCTCGGCCGCATGTTCCACGGTATCTCCCGTCTGCGTGCGGACCGTAATGCGATCCGCCAGGCCCGCCTGTTCAAAATAGGTTTTTACGTTTTGATATGACATGTACTTTCTCCTCATTGTAATTTGCTCTTGCCTCTGATTTGCTCTTAGTATATACTTCAGATATACATAAGTAAAACGAATATTTCTAATGATTACTTTAGAGAAAGTGAAGTAAAAACATGAACCGATATATTGCCTTACAGAAAATCGTGGAGCTGGGCAGTTTTGCCAAAGCCGCCGACGCCCTGGGTTATACCCAGTCGGCCGTCAGCCAGATGATTTCCTCCCTGGAAAATGAACTTCAGATTAAACTGGTAAACCGGTTCCGGACAGGAACGAAACTTACCATTGAGGGCGAGGAACTTTATCCCTACATCGAGCAGCTTGTTTATCAGTATTTTTCCATGCAGGAGAAAACGAAAGAGATTAAGGGGCTGGAGACCGGAGTCATACGCATGGGAACGATCGCCAGCATCTCGGCCCACTGGCTCCCCGTACTGTTTAAAGAATTCCAGGCGCAGTATCCCGGCGTTGAATTTATTATCCACCAGGGCGACTACACCTCCATCCAGGACTGGATTAAAGCAGGGGCTATCGACTTTGGCTTTATCAACCCTAACGCTGCGAGCGGGATTAAAACTCTGGTCCTGAAAGAAGGAAATATGCCTGCCGTATTGCCGGAACATCATCCCCTTGCCGAAAGAGACGTCATTCCTTTAGAGCTGCTGTCTTCCGAGCCGTTCATTCTGCTGGAAGAGGGTCATTATTATGAGCCTTTAGAGGCATTTAAAGCCATCGGCTGCAAACCGAATATTAAATACACGATCCACGATGACTACTCGATCATGACGATGATTGAGGCGGGATTAGGGGTCAGTATCCTGGCGGAGCTGATTTTGCACCGTACAAATTACCGCCTTGCGTTACGTCCGACCGATCCGCCGGTTACCCGCACGATCGCCATCGGATACAAGGATAAGGCAGGCCTGCCCATGGCCGCCAGACGCTTTATTGAGCACCTTCAGCTTCATATTGCGGAACTTCCGTAATAAGCTGTGTAATAGCTTCTCTAATAATTCACGTAATAAAAGATAACAGCAGACAACTGAGGAAACATTAAAAACTGGGAGCCCGGGAAGTTTTTCTATCTCAAAAAAGAAGCAGCGCATATTTTACGCTGCTCAGCTTGTCGACAAACTATACTTTCCTTATATCAGGAGTTTGAGGGTGTAACCCTCATTTCAAATCACGTAGGTGGAATTCAGTTCCGCCGTAGTGCTGAACTGCCGATTTCTAGGGGCTTTAGCCCTTGCGCGAGGAAATCGGCAGTTCTTCCTCCTGTGACTAGAATTTATGGCGTTATGCCATAAATTCTACAGAGTGGCGACTTTGTCGACACTCTGAGCAGCGCATATTTTACGCTGCTTCTTTTCTCATCATTTAGTACGTATCCAGCGGAGGTTTCACAGAATCGGGAAGCGGGCAGGTATATTTTCCTCCGTTTCTCTTCCTTACCTCTGCTTTGGCGGCTTCAATTACGTCCGGCCGCTCCATGGTTCTGACCGATGCAAGGGCCATCACCTTGGCCGCGGTCAGCAGGCCTTTATGGGCCAGCGGGCTGCAGGACTGGGCCGTCATCTGCCATGTGTGGCCCACATTGCCCACGCAGCAGGTAGCGATATTGATATTCAGTGTCGGAACCGCGTAGCCTACGTCGCCTACATCGGTGGAGCCTGCCTCCAGCCTGATCTTTGACGGATCGAAGGAATGGATTTCACTGTCCAAAGGTTTTTCAAGGATTTCCTCCACCCGGTCGTCGCCGTACCGTGCGGCGATTTCGTTCCGGATCATCACCTGCGTCTGCTCATTATAAGTTTCAAGGAACTGTCTTGCCAGACGGTAATCTTCATCCGTCCACTTGGGAGCCCCTATCTCCTTCATACATTCATCCGCCACACCGGCCAGGGCAATATTGGGAATATACTCGGTAAATGCCATTGCCAGTTCGCTTTCCACCGTCGTTCCGGTCATCATGGCCGCTCCCTTTGCGACATTGACAACGCGCTCATAAAGCTCCTTGACCTGGGAAACGTACGGCGCCCTCACCTCGTAGCGCACGGTTGCATGATCCTGAACCACGTTCGGGGCCGTACCGCCCGCATCAATATAGGCATAATGGATTCTGGCTTCTGGTATTACGTGTTCCCTCAGATAATTGCAGCCCACGCTCATAAGCTCCACACTGTCCAGGGCGCTTCTTCCCAGATAAGGCGTTGCCCCTGCATGGGAACTGAGGCCCTTGAAATAGAAATTGGCTCCCATAATTGCATTGCTGTGCATCGGATCCACCTGGTTGGCCGTAGCAGGATGCCATGTGTATACAAAATCCACATCATCAAACATCCCAGCCCTGGCCATGAACTGCTTGGAACCGGCTCCCTCCTCGGCCGGACAGCCAAAGTAAATCACGGTCCCGTCCTTCTTAAATTCTTCCAGGTATTTCTTCACTGCGATCGCCGCAGCCAGGGAACCTGTTCCCAGTGCGCAGTGGCCGCAGCCGTGTCCCGGAGCGCCTTCCTCTTCCTCTTTTTTCACCGGAACTCCCGCCTCCTGGCTCAATCCCGAAAGTGCATCGTACTCTCCCAAAATTCCGACAACCGGCTTTCCCGTACCAAAGGAAAATGTGCCTGTAAAACAGGTAGGGATTCCTGCTAACCCCGTTTCCACAGAGAATCCCGACTCTTTTAAGAGACTGCAAAGCAGCTCCGCCGATCGGTTTTCCTGAAACGGCAGCTCGGCAAATTTCCAAATCCGGTCATTGGCCTCCAGAATCCGTTTTTTTTCTTCCTCCACCGTTTTTTCAATGTACTCAATATCCGTCATGCTTGATTCCTCCTTCACTCATCCGGTTTTCATTCCTTCATTCTACAGTACTTTTCCGAGGAATTCAATGGTTCTGGGATTCTTTGCATTTCCGAATATTTCTTCCGGTGTTCCCTGCTCCTGGATGGTCCCGTTATCGATAAAAAACACCCGGTCGCTGACCTCTTTTGCGAATCCCATCTCATGGGTGACAATCACAATCGTCATTCCCGACCCGGTCAGGGTTTTGATAACATTTAAAACTTCTTTCACCATCTCCGGATCCAGGGCCGAAGTCGGTTCGTCAAACAACATCACTTCCGGTTCCATCGCCAGCGCACGCACGATGGCCAGCCTCTGCTTCTGGCCGCCGGAGAGCTTGCCAGGATAAACGTCCTTTTTATCCAAAAGGCCGACACGCTCCAGAAGATCGCACGCTTTTTTCTCCGCCTCGGCCTTCGGAACCTTTTTCTCGAGCACCGGGGTGAGGGTAATGTTGTCAATCACCTTCAGGTGGGGGAATACGTTGAAACTCTGAAACACCATCCCCATTTTCTGACGGTACTTATCGATGTTGACGGACGGGTCCGTGATATCGGTTCCTCTGAATGTCACCCTGCCCGACGTCGGTTCCTCCAGGCAGTTGAGGCACCGCAGAAACGTGCTCTTTCCTCCGCCGCTGGGGCCGATTACGGAGACCACTTCCCCCTCGTAAATACATTCCGTAATTCCTTTCAGCACTTCCAGAGTCCCAAAGGATTTTTTCAGATTCTCCACACAGATAACAGGCACGGCACCGGCCGTAACGCCTGCTCTCTCTTCACATAAACTGCCGCAATCTCTACCGCTCATTCCGGTTCATCCTCCATTCCGCATATTCCATGATTTTTCCCAAAACGGTTGTCACCATCAGATAAATAATTCCCGCTATCATCAACGCCTCCACAGGACGGAAGGTCGCCGACGATATGGTTTTATACGATGTGGTGAGTTCGTTGATAAAAAATACGGAGGCGAGTGACGCCTGCTTAATCATGGTGATGAACTCATTGCCCAGGGCGGGCAGAATATTTTTCACGGCCTGAGGCAGGATAATCTGCGTCATGGTGTGGCCGGCCGTCATGCCGAGGCTTCTTGCAGCCTCGGTCTGGCCTTTATCCACCGCCTGGATCCCCGCCCTGATTACCTCGGCCACATAGGAACTGGCATTGACAATAAGGGCGATGATGATGCAGGCGGTATCCGATATTTCCAACGGAAGCGCCCTGGGTAAAAATATCCAGAAGAAATACAGTTGAAGCAGTATCGGAGTGCCTCTCAGCACCCAGATATAAAATCGCACAAACCACTGAAACGGCCTGATGCGTGTCAGCCGCATAACGGCCAGAATTGTTCCAATCAATGTGCCGCACAATACCGTGATTGCGGCCAGGCACAGGGTGCCGGCAAGACCCTGTATATAGACAAAGCCGTACCGTTCCCACATTTTTATCATTGTCTCTATCATATCCGAAGTCCTCCCGCCTTAATTCCGGCCCTGTTACAGGCCCAGACTCCGGGCATATTCCTTGTACTCTTCATACCACCTGGAATATACGCCTTCCTCAACGACTCCGTCTATGATTTCATTTACCTTATTCAGAAGCTCCGTCTCACCTTTTGTAATCCCGATCCGCGTTCCCTGCGTGGACTCATCCACGGTAAACGCAAAATCCGGCACTATGGTCATGTCACAGCCGCTGTTGGCATCGATATAAAGCTGCGCTGTGGTGATTGAGGTGATGACGGCGTCTGCTTTTCCTTCCTGTACCATCAGGAAACCGTCCGTGGTAGCCGAAACGCGTTTCAGTTCCCTGTAAGCCGGAACCTGTTCGCCTGCAAACATCTCCTGCAGGGAACCGCTCTGGACGACAATCGTCTTGTCGGCCAAATCGTCCGCATTTCTGATTTGATCCAGATTTTCTGTGCGCACCATGAGGCCGTACTCTATCTTCTCATCATCGAAATAGTATCCGTTGGAAAGCTCCATTGCCTCTGCTCTGGCGGGAGTGTAAGCGAGGGCCGAAATGGCCATGTCATATTTGCCTTCCGTGATACCGCTGAGTACGGATTCAAAATCCAGAGGGACAATACGGCACTCGACTCCCAGTTTATCCGCGATATACCTGGCGAGTTCAATATCGGCGCCGACGTACTTGTCGTTCCCCTGCTTGGAAGGATCGATGAACTCATTCGGCGCAAAATACGGTTCTGTTGCAACTTCGATGTAACCGCGCTCTAAAATGTCGGCGAGGCGGCTGCCGGATGCAGAATCTGAATGGGCTGCTTTAGAGCTTTCTGAACCGGATACGGGCGATGACGACTCGTCTGTATCATGATGCAGAGAACTCTCCTCACTTGCTACTGTCGGCGCCTGACCAATCATGGAACAGCCACTGAGCATTGTCGTGGACAGTAAAGCGGCGGCTACGGAAGCGGCCAGCTTTTTCACTTGATTCTTTCTCATGTTTCCTTCCTCCTATCTTAATATTTTAGCCTCTGGTGCTTATTTCAGATGAAGCTCCCGCCGGTTTGAAATGATTCCAGCGTTCGCTTTAGTCTGCTACCATGCTAATTCATGAAATTATATCCGGCGAATTGTCGGATGTCAAGTATTTTTTACTGTACAAAAATACGGTTTTCGTTTGTATACATTGATTTTACAAGGAAAAAAGGTGCTGATTTTTTTCAAAATGCACTTTCCTTTAAACAAAAAAGAGTCCGGCTTGCCGGACTCTCACGCCGAGCGCGGCCGCATAGCGGCATATTACATCTTCGCGCGAGTGCGCATCCTGCCCGGATTCTCCGCCTGGGCACGTTTTTGCGGCATAATTTCCTCAGCCACCATGCGATCCGGCCTGGCCTCAGCAAATCGCCGAGGCCAGGCCGGATGGTTATCAATATTTGGTTGTATGCCTGTTCGTCGTTCCGTTTACATTACAAAATGTCCCGTTTCATTCAAAGCCCTGCTGATTTCCTGTTTCATGACAAAAAAATCCAGCGGTTTTGCCAGATGGCTCGTCATTCCTGCCGCTTTCGCCGCTCTGACATCCTCCGCAAACGCATCGGCCGTCATTGCCAGAATCGGCACCGAGGCTGCGTCCCTGCGTCCACTGTTTCTGAGACTGCGGATTATGCGGGCTGCCTCGTATCCATTCATAACCGGCATATGGATGTCCGTCAGGATCAGGTCATAATGATATTCTGCCGCTTTTCTGAAACATTCCACCCCTTCATTACCGTCCCTGGCGGTGTCCACCTCTGCCCCCATGCCGAGCAGCAGTTCCCTTGCAATCTCCAGATTCAGTTCATTATCTTCAATCAATAAAAAATGTTTTCCACAAAACTCCGGATGAACGTTCCTGTTTTCCTCAGATTGACCGTGTTTTTCCGCAAATTGTATAGATTTTTTTATTCCGTTGTCCACTGCTTTGCCCATCGCCTCAATCAGGCTGTTCTCTCTGTCTGCCGCAATAAAACCGTTCCCCGGCACATTCAGATCAAGAATTACGGCAACCGAGGTTCCCTGTCCCGGCGTGCTCTGTACTTCAATTCTGCCTTCCATCAGTTCCACCAGTTTACCTGCCATGGACATTCCGATACCGCAGCCTCCGGTCCTGTCAATTCTTCCATCCTGTTCCCTCTCAAAAGTGAGGAACAGATTTTCCATAAATTCTTTTCCGATTCCCGTTCCCGTATCTGAAACGCAAAACCGGAACCTGGCAAGCTGCTCCCTGCCTGGCTCCGGTTCCGTCACCTCCACCCGAATCACTCCACCCTCCGGAGTAAATTTAATGGCGTTGGATATCAGGTTCGTCATGACCTGACTCAGTCTCAGAAAATCAAATTCTGCAATTTCGTGGTTAAGCCCCCGGCAATCCATAATCAGCGTTTGGTTTTTGACGGCCGCTGCCGGCTCCATCATTCCTTCCAGACACCCCATGAATTCCCTGATGGAAAATACTTCTTTTTTCAGCGCCAGACTCTTTCGCTCCATGTTTGACATTTCCAGCACATCGCTTACAAAGCCGGCCAACACCTTTCCGGAGCGCTCCATTTTTTCAAGGCAGTCCAGGACACGGACGTGATCCTCCAGATTGGCGGCAGCCAGCCTGGTCATTCCCAGAATTGCATTTAACGGCGTACGCATATCGTGAGACATGGTGGACAAGAAACGCCTTTTAGCCAATTCGGCTTCCCGCCTTGCCCTGTACGCCGCTCTCTCTCTTTTTGCCAGTTCTCTTCTGTTCCATCTTCTTCCGCCGTAATGCTCGTGTTTCACAATGTTTTCTTCCCCTTCTATGTAGTTCCTGATATTCCCCGATCCCCATTCGGGTGCTGATACGATTCTATGTTACGATTCACAGTCCCGCTGAAGAACGCAGGTCTGCAAACAGCAACATGCTTCGCGATGCACAGAAACGGCAAAGTACCGTTTCGTGCTGCCACCCTCGGGTTTTCTGTGACTTTTGCTTTGCTGCACTCACAAAAAACACCTCGCAGGATTGCGGCTGTGAATAGTATCTATTCTATTCATAAAAAGTGAAAACATTCCAAAAATTATTTTTCCTTAACTATTTTCTAATACGGCGTCTCCTGTCATAGATAAACCTGAGGCAGGCTGCCGCCACCAGAAAAGATATCACCGTGCTGATAATTATAAAAATCAGGCTTCCAAAAAATGTTGGGAACGCACCAAAACATGCGGTCAGAATGATCGAGGTGAGATTGGCGCTAATATGAAACCAGACGGCTGGGAAAAGTCCGTCAAAGTGTTCATACACCAGAGCCAGCAGGATTCCCAATGCAAACGCATAAACCATCTGAACCAGATTTCCGTGATAAAGGCCGAAAATCAAAGCCGACACAACCGCGGCGGGAATAATCCCCATTGCAGACCGCAGACGGCCGTAGCACAATCCTCTGAAAATCAGCTCTTCCACAACAGGTGCCGCAAGTCCGGTGGACAATATCTGAAGCACAATGGACACGCTGTAAATATCCTCATTGATCTCATCAAAACCCTCGGACATATGTACAATACCGGTTAATTCCATCAGGTTGTTTAAAAATATACAGGAAGCAAAGGCAAGTATGAAAACCAGAGCCGCCCCGCGCCCCATATCGATTCTCACGCGCCAGGACGGACCATAATCTCTTCGTCTCACCTGCTCTCTTCTTCCGTAAACGTAGAAAAGAAACACCGAGCTTATCACCGCCGCCAGAGTGACCACCCACATTACGTTGAGAAATCCACCCATAAAAAAGGCGATTACCGCGGTCACCGCCGTATAGAACAAAATCGGCCAAATCACCTGCCAAATCATTGAAATCACTCCAAAATTTCTTCTTACCATTATTGTACTCCTTTGTAACAGATTTGCTTCCGGTTTCACGCTTACCTTCTTTGGTGCGTTTTCCCTCCTGCCCCGGCATTACGTTCTATTGTAACATGGCGTTCCCCGAAAGTCTATTTACACGGATTTGAATTCTTTTTTTCTATGGATGATGCTGTCACATATTTTGTAGAATACAACGGCAAGCAGAATTCCCATCATATTAGCCAGATATCGGTTCAGAACGGCTCCCGACGCCCCATATATACCGGCTGCCACGGCAAGGGCGCCAAAGGAGTTAAACACAGTCTGCCAGCCGTATGTTGCAGAAAAACCGACGCAGATACCGCCGATAATCCCCAGTAGCCCATATCCTTCCTCCGGAACTATCAGGCAAATGAGCAGAAAGAGAATTCCTCCCACAATCGTTCCCGGAACCCTGTGTCTTACCCTCATTTTTAAATCCTCGGCAAACGGCTGCAGCACCGACATGGCCGCAAATCCGGCCCACATTGGTCTTGAAAGTCCGATAAGCCGGGCCAGAAACATCACAAGGGCGACTCCCACCGCCATTTTAAACTGCCATCTGGTCCTGGCGGAGTGCAGGCGGAACTCATGGAAGAGGTCTCCAATCCGCCTCTTGTACGTAATCTTGCGGTGATTGCGGTAGAAAATCAGCGCGGTCAGCAGACCTCCCGCCGCCAGTCCTAAAAAGCGCATACCATACGCTTCCCCGGTCACATCATTACCCGATAAAAGCAGGTAGCCCAGGACAAATGTTGCATGGTTCGACATCAGAACATTATGGCAGCCAAAAAAGGTAAGAGCCAAAATACAGACAAAGTCAACAATCAGTGCTGCAAACGGAGACGACGTTGCCGATATATGAGGTCCAACCGCAAGAATTCCAAAGATTCCGAGGAGTACAAAAAAGCTCTGTTTCGTGTCGATCCCCAAATCCGCCTGCCTGAATACCATGACGGCCAGCAGTACCGCCACTCCCGCTATGCTGTTCTCAGAACCGAAAAGCTTAGAATAGATAGAGATAAACGCTACACAAAATACCAGCGTTAAAAACACCTTGAAAATGTAGGTAGCAATGTGGCGCCGTTTCTCCCTGCCGTCTTTTGAATTTCTGATGAGCGCTTTCGAACCGGCCTGGTTTAACTGTAATTCCTGATAAAATGTCAAATATGACACCTTCCTTTCTGTCTTGTCATTGCTGCATAAACTCGTTGCTCTCGCGGATCAGCACGGCCAGCTTCCCGAACTTTTCCTCCCCAAGATTCCTTCTTAACCGGTATACGGGTTCCAGGTAATAGGTGTAGGTCTCCTTCAATACCTGACCTCCCTTTTCCGTGATTTTCAGAAAATAACTTCTCCTGTCCGCTTCACTGACTTCCTTCAAAAGAAATCCTTTCATCTCCAGATTTTCAATCAGCCTGCTGCCCAGCGGCCTGCTGATTCCCATACTTTCGCACAGCGCATGCGGTGTAAGGCGTTCCTCCGACATCTGTACTCTTGAGAGAAGATCCAGTTCCTGTGCCGAAGAAATGCCTCCCTGGGGGCTGCGTTTCACATGCAGGCTGCAAAAATGCCGGATATCCTGCATCGTTTTCATCATTGCCATCCAATCTTCATATTCCTGTTGCTTTTCCATTCTTTCTCTCCTATTTACCCCCATAAACACTGGGCACCGCAGCATACGGTGTGTTTCAAATCAGCCTTTTTCGATTTTTCCTGTCGGTGTCGCGGCCGGATATGATCGGCGGGAATCTATATGATACTGATATGTCGATTATCTGAAAATAGTTCACTTTGTTAATAAATGGAAATTTTACTCCTGATTATTGACTTTGTCAACTAGTTTATAGTTATTTTATGATTGGCCGCGGCATTTTGCCCTCTGCCTCTATTATGTTCTTCCAGAGCATCAATTGCATCTCTTTTATATATTTACATATTTATAATGTGTTCTCCGTTTATGGAAGCTTTAAGAAAATTATGGTATAATTTTCCCAAGAAGAACCGAACAACATAAGATAACGACCGGCAAGCAAATCTGTCATTGCCGGCCCGTCATAATGTGCCCCCGCAGGTCACTTCCAGCCATAGCAAAGTGATTCAATTCTGCAACCGCACGGATTCATCAAGGAGGGAAATGGAATGGGATTATTCAATAAAAAGAAAAAACAGACGGAACTTACGCCGGATATGGCCGGATACCGCCCGTCCAAAGACTGGTGGCCGGATTTGACCGCCTATAAAAAAGCGCTTCTCCTGCATAATATTTCTCTGGATGATATAAAAACACTTCTGGTAGAATATGCGTCTATCACCAACGATGCCAAAAAAGTGATATGCGAATTTAATTATTTGCTGCTTCCTGGGAGTGACGGATGGGTTTACCTGGAATTTCCCGATGCAAAAGACGTTCCTCATTACCGCAATTTCTGGAACTACCAGAATTTAATGATATGGCTCAGCCAGAAATCGGATCGGGAATTTTGTTTTGCAGTTCCTGCCAGTCCGGCTTTCCCGTTGTTTGTTTCAATGAGGGACGTAAAGAACCCCTGCGGCGATTCGACCATGGGCATCTACGGCGGCAGAGACTTTTATTTTACCGTGCCGGGAGAAGTTCTTGAATGGGGTCCGGTTCCTGAGACAGGTTTCGACTATGCCGGTTCCATAAAATCTCTGTTCGGTTTTGATCTGCAGTTACTTTCCGGCGAAGAAAACCGCATATGGGAAAAAACCGTCGTTACTTTCTCTTTTCCAGAAGAATAAATGGGAGCGGCAAAAGAGGAAGTACACACTACACCAATAAACCGGATTTAATCTGGCGCCAAATTACACCGATACGGTCTTTTGACCAAGTAAATACCCGTACCCACCAACATGAACCGAATCAATTACATCCTCGTGATATGCGATATTTACGATAATCCGGGAAATTGCTCCCATGTTATACCCCTGTTCAAAAATATATTGATCCTGCTTTTTATAATATTTAAAAAGGTAACACGCTAAGGCACAATTGGATGTTCCAGTTGCTGATTCTTCATCAATCCCATACAATGGCGCAAAATTTCTGCATATTGCAGTGATTTCAGATTTCTCAATCAGAGTAAAAGCATGGACGCCAACCACATTTTTTTCTTTGCTTAATTCTGCCATCATTTTAAAATCAGGCGATAATGTTTCCAGATGTTCCTTCGTATCAACAGGAAGCATAACATCGCTTAGTCCGGTGGAAACTATTTGTATTGGAAAATCACCATTAATAAAGTCTTTCTCTATGCAATCGGAAAATAAATCCGGGGGCAGGATATCGAAATATGCAGGAGAATTCTGCTCCATAAGTATCAAGCCGTCTTCTTTAACCTGGATATTAAGAATTCCGGATTTTGTTTCGATTGTAAATTGTTCTTTATCCAACATGCCCAATATCCTGAGAGTAGAAAACGCTGCGATTGTAGCATGGCCGCATAACGGAACCTCTTCTGTTGGAGTGTAATATTGTAACTTAAAATCCGCCATACGGGAATCCGATACAAAAGCAGTTTCAGAATATCCTAATTGCCTTGCAATCTCCATCTTTTGGCCGGTTGTTAAATCCGGTCTGTTAAATACGATTCCCGCCTTATTTCCGCCTTTATTATTTTTACTAAAAGCACTTGCCACATAAACGTCAACCATTCTCTTTCTCCCTGGGAATTCCGATTTGCCGGGTACGCCTTCTTTGTCTGAGGTGGACAAATACATAACTGGCTTTTTTCATTCGATATCATCGTATAGAAACTGGTCTGCCGTACATTTAAAAGCCTGACAAAAGCAAATTTTTATATCATCAGCTCCACAGGCCTCCGATACTTAACATATATATTTAACAATGAATTCTCCGGCCTGCCCGGCCATTTCTTTATAGGCGTACTTGTACAGATTATGAGGAAAATCAAACAATCCGTATTGAGAACATTTAAGTTTGCCCAGATACTGTGTGGCATGGCTGATCCAGGAATCCTTTTCCAGAGTTGTCCCTTCTCCGTTTGAAATGAAAAACAGCATCGGGAGCTGCAGACATGGATCCTCCGCCTCTATCTGGGCAAGAGTATCTCCAATATTGACCGCTTCGCTGATCCAGTTCTGATTGGCAAGATTTTGAACGGCTAAGAGTTCATAGTGTTCTGCTTCCTCCGGTAAAATGAGATTTTCCTGAAGCAGCTGCGAGATCAAAGCACCCGCCGTATTTTTACGAAGCTCTTCATTCCCCGAAAGCTCCCTGAGGCCGGTAACCGCATTGTCCAGGTTAAAATCCTGGTAACACTGCGGTGTTGCCGGGTCGACGCCAAGGATACCCAGAATTTCGGAAGGATACCTCTGCCCCCAGTAAAGCGCTTCCAAAAAGCCCATACTGTGTGCCGCCAAAACAACCGGTTCCGTTATTCCAAGCTCCCGCAGCACGCACCTGTATTCCCCCACTGTGACATCGACCGTCCTGTCTTTTCCTGATACATCGCTGTATCCATATCCCGGCTTTTCAATTCCCACCACCCGACATATCCCTGACAGCGCTTCCTGAAAGGACTTATACTCCAATTGAGGAAATAACACCCCCGAACCCGATAAAAAAACGATTGTCACCGGACCTTCACCATATGAATATACATGTATTTTTTCTTTCTCCGCAAAAATAAACTTATCCATTTATCTGCTCCTTCTTTGTCAGCACATCATGTGCCATTCTGTCAATCATATCATCCACTGCAATGCACTCCGCATATCTGCCGTCCCACATGAATTCATTGTAATAGCGATAGCTGTTTTCGCCCGTCATATAGGCATTATCAGTCGTCGTATTGGCAAAAGCAGGCACAAACACGTGAAATCCGTGTTCAAAAGCACACTTAACGCTGGCATCAATACAGTAATCTGTCTGAAGCCCGGTTATGATAACGTCCTTTTCCCCCTTCTCCATCAGGTATTCCGTCAATCCCGTGTCACGGAACGCGCTGTTTACCGTCTTATCATAGATCTTTTCTCCCGGAAGCGGCCGGAATTCATCATAAATTTCAAAGCCTTCCGTCCCCTTTGTAAGAGCCTCACCATCTCCATCGTCGTGACGGATGTATATTACTTCGATTCCGTGAGTTCTTGCCGCTTCAATTAGTTTTTTCACGTTAAACCGGAACAAGTCAAAATGGGATAGTGTTTTATTTGTTATTAATTTCTGTGTATCTATTACGAGTAAGACCATTTTCGTTCCTCCAGGCTATTCCCTTCTATATTCCTTCCCGCTCAAAGATCCCACGGAGCTCCAAGGCGTCTTCAAAGGTATTCTTCCACCCATACTTTTTCAAATCCACTCTGTTCTCCGGAGACACCTCAACGCCCTCTCCCATCAGCAAAAGTCTCTGGGTTTCCGGATATTCAAAGGATGCTGCGCCGGACAGAAAACCGCTGCTGTTTACAATCCTCCAGGCCGGTATTTGGCCATCCAGGCTTTTGTGGCTCAACGCATATCCCACCTGCCTGGCATTGCGGGGCCTTCCACAGAGAAGGGCAATCTGGCCATAAGTTGCCGCCTTACCGTATGGAATCATATGGCAGACCTTTTCCATCCTTTTATAAAAATCCATGTTCCCTCTCCTTTCCGCCCGCGGCTGAGTTATTGTTCTATCTGATACGCCTTTATCCTCCAGTAACGATAAATACTAATTTCTATCTCAATGTTTTTTACTCATATCCCCATATCCGGTTCTTTACTGTAGTTCTCCCCGATTAAAAGCGGCCTCCGCATCTTCGTATGCCTTCCTGGTTCTCTCATCAAAACATACCATCGTAACATCCAGTTCCGGATACCGGTGAATCGTTCTGACTGCGATTTTGGCGGCCTCGTCCACAGGGAAACGGTAAATCCCGGTGCTGATGGATGGAAAGGCAATGTCGTGAATATCGTGTTTTACAGCAAGTTCAAGACAGTTCTTGTAACAGGATTCCAACATATCACGCTCACCGTGTTCCCCGCCGTTCCATACCGGCCCAGGGGTGTGGATAATATATTTTGCCTTCAGGTTATATCCTTTCGTCATCTTGGCCTGACCCGTCTTGCATCCGTGAAGCATTCTGCACTCTCCCAGGAGTTCCGGGCCAGCGGCCCGATGAATCGCACCGTCTACGCCCCCTCCTCCGAGAAGCGAGGTGTTAGCGGCGTTTACAATTGCCGTTGCCTCACATTTTGTTATATCACCGGTCATTATTTTAAAAGACATTACTTCGCTCCTTCCGCTTGTTTTCTATCTGCGCCTATACTCGATTTACACATGTTTTCTGTTTGCATATATTTTCTGTTTGCACATGTTTTCTGTTTGCACATGTTTTTTAACTTACACACGTTCTATGTTTACGAGCTTAAAATCACTGTTTTTCTCCCTCATTCGCCTCCTCGACAATCAGCTCATCTACAGGAAGTTCCTCTGCAAAGGATACCTGCAGCACCGCCTGAGGCCAGTTGAGTCCTGTTCTGGCATGTCTTCCCTTCATTCGGGCGGTCTGTTCCAGTAGTTTTAACAGTTCAGACAATACATCCCGTGTCAAGTATCCGCCGCGCCAGTGGAATATCAACGGTTTTCCTTTCCGTATCGCCTGGATTGCCCGTTTTTCCACGTCCTCGGTCTTTGTGAAAGAGAGTTTCTTCTCTTTGTAGTAGAATTTATCACCGTCATTGCATTGAGGGATTGCATAAATCACCGGCTCATGATCCCGGAAAATCTGTTTATCGTCCAGGTTAAAATAATCATACCGGATCACGTCACCCGCCCCCAGGGTATTGTCAAACGTGGCATCCAGATGGTAATACGTTCCGCCCATTTTAATGATATTCCATGCATGGCGGTACTTGATGTTTTTATCCGGATTGGAATCCGAGATTGCAATAATGCACCATATGCCCAACGCATCACACAAAATTTTAACCGTCTTTGCAATTCCCTCACAGACTCCGACTCCCTGTCCAAGAGGGCCGATTATTTCATGGGAATATGGTTTCTTTAATTTATCATAATGGACATTGTTACAGATAAAATCATGAATGTACTGCTCTTTATCACGCTCCGTCAATGACTGGGCCGGCCGGCTGAGTTTTTCCACTCTGGCCCTCATGGCTTTCTGGTGTTCTTTGATTTTTCCCTTATCAAATAAATATTCCGGAATCATCTCCACATTGCCGGAATCCGGGAAGAAACGGTAGTGAAAACCCACCGCGTAAAAAATCTCCGGACAGTCCAGACGCAGTTTAAAAAATATATCGCTCAACTCATGGTTTTCCAGACGTGGTACCGGAAAGGACGTCGCCAGGTCGATGAGTCCGGTCTTCATGGCGTGGTAGGCCATTCGCTGTGGTTTGTTCATTTGGTTATAGTAGTATGGTTCCATAGGGTGTCTCCGTGTTTGTATTCGTATTTATTTTTAATGCCTTTACTCGTTCTTTATTCCACTGTTTGATAATAAATTTTCATATCTCTTTTTGTTTTCTTCTGCAATGTTGATTATAAAATTCCGCCTGGAAATTCCCAAAATCCCTTTAATGTGCCATAACTTCTCCTGGCAATTAATAACTTTCCCGCCTCATAGACAGCGGCAGCGATAATTCTTTTCATCTCTTTTCCTCTTTTTACGCCATTCCGTTATCTTTTTCTTTATACATCTTACCAAAACTCATCAGACCACCAATCCCTTCTTGATCCCAATCGTTTTTCTTCAATACACTAAAAATGCCTTCCAAAGTCGTTGCAAAATCCAGTTTCTTTTCGGTAAATAAGGATATCTTTCCTACAGGCATTCCATAAGCATCTACGAACTGTTGGACTCTGCTACAAATGTATTCTTCCACCTCGTTGACTGTGTTTCCAATCTCTATCCGGTAATCGTTTTTATTGACTCGATTTGGATTCCATTCTTTTGTATCTGCCGCCAGATAGCGGTATCCTTTTGACGGCACCATACGCACCGTGATGGATAGTTCTATCTCCCTGGAATGTCGGCCGCTTATTAAAAAGGAGTAGGGATTTTGGCCGCCCCCTACCCAGACACTAAAATTATATCGCCGGGCAATTTTACAGATACCGGTAATCAACTGCTCAAATTCTTTATCTCGAAACTCCTTCCAGTTACTGTTTTTACTTCTTGTAAACTTACGCCAGTTGTTTTCTGTAATTACATCAAGTTCTTTTATACCAAAGACCTTAGCTAAATCACTCAGTCCCGTCTCATAATTCGTCCGGAAATCAGCGTACTTTATGCCTTTTAAAAACAAGGGTATTTCACAGTCTCTATAATAAATTGGAAGTACAAATTTGCCTTTCTGCTGTACCTGTTTCTGCCACGCCGCGGAAATCTCAGTTTTTACCCATTCCGATTCCCAGGCCTCCCTGGAGATAACAATCCCTAAATATTCAGATTCCCGAATCCCCTCATCTATCTTCCAAAGGATTGATTCTCCTACCTTTATCTCGTATTTGTCAAACCAAACCCGGATTCCCAGCCGTTCTAAATCTCCGGCAAGTTTTTCTACAAACGGTTTATCAATGCTTGTATGACTTAAAAATATTGCAGGCATGTTCTTCTCCTCTTCCGTACAAAGGGCTAAATCAACTTTTTACAATGTTCACCAGTAATGCAAAACAATTATTTACTGCAACTTTTGCAGTTTATCCATCAGAGCATTCTGCCTCGGCTATTTTGTTCTCTTTACGATATCTTTATTATACCTTCGTTTCATACTTACTGCAAATCTATTGTTTTTACATTAACGGTATAAAATAAGCGCTCAAATGGCGTAAGCCAAACGAGCGCAGAATCAGCAGGAAGTAAGTAATATATTATCTTTTATAGCGGCCGGTCTCGCCCCATCTGCTATTGCCGTAAAAGCCCCTGTTCTCTATAAGACAATTTCCATGCCATCATAAGCAAAGCATATATTGTCTAAGGTTTTTTCAATTTCCTGATAGTAAGCATAAGATTTTCCCCAGTACTCGTCTATGTGAGTGATAATAATGCGCTTTATTCTGTATGTGCGCTTTATTTCCATCATTTCATCCATGGAAAACATATCACCTCTGAAAGGTGCATCATCAAGTTTTGATCCATCTTTCAGTATGCCGTGGTCAGAAACAAGCCCGATTATTAAAATATCTGCATCATAATACAGCTCATTATGGACAAACGGTTTCACATCGCAGCAGGCGTAAATAACCTTTTTACTCCCCTCCGATATAACATAAAATGTCATGTTGCCACGATGAGTTTTGTTGTTCACTAAATGCAAGTCTATATTTCCGATTTTAGTATACCTTGTCTTATTCATTGTAATACAGTTGAGAATATTCTCATAGTAGTATAGACCATCACCGTTCCAGGCGTTGATATCGTCTATCACCTCGGGCAGCGCAATGAATTGGATGGGGGTTCCCTTGTCGGAAATGCAGTCGTAACCCAGCGGCTCCACGATACGCATTCCCCGCGTATGATCGGGGTCCTTATGTGAGATAGAAAGATATTCAATATCGGAGATTCCCTGCCTGTCACAAGCGACTGCAATGTCCTCCGGTGTATCAATGAACATCTTGATATCCTCAATATACAGGCTCGGCCCTAACCGCTCATATCTTCCTCTCTTAATCCTGGCCTCCTCGCAGATGGAACATTTGCAAAAAGGGTTGGGGATTAAAAACATTCCACCGCTTCCTACTATTTTCAATTTCATCTGTGTTCACCCCACAATCATTTTTATTTTACTATCATCGCTCTAATCTCACGAATCATGCCTGTTGCTATTCTATCATCATCCAGCGGCATGATACTGCTTAGCATCCGTACGCCCTGATAAGAAAAAAGCAGTAAATCCACAACTGCATTTATATTGACCTGCTTAAACTCGCCGTTTTGAATGCCGTACTCGATCAGGCTGCAAAGCATTGCTTTTGAAATATAGTACTGTTTTAGCAAGGCATTGTCACCTGATAACGGTCTGCCGCTGTAATACTCATAAAAAGCAAGTCCAAGTGAACCACTCCGATCCAGCATTTCCGATTGATAACGCTCTAATAAATCATCTAATATATGGGTTGCGGATCGGCCGTCTTCTATCTTTGCCGCAACCTCCCCTTCAAGATCGGACATAATTTCATTTATAATGGCCGCGAAAATCTGCCCGGTACTTCCATAATGCATATATAAACCGCCGCGGCTCAGGCCCGTTTTTTCACAGATATCTTTCATCGTGACGTCCTTAAATCCCTTTTGGACAAATAGTGTCAGTGCTGCTTTCCGTATTGCCGCCTTGGTTGTATCACCTTTCTTACCCATGCCCACACCTCTCTCTTTGTTTCCGACACTCATGTCTGTTTTTTGATTATACGACACACGTGTCGGAAAGTCAACGTAAAACCTTTTTCAATTTACAAATATTGAGAGGCGAAGCGGCCGGATTACTCTGTATTTACAAGCAGCATTATCCTCTTTACGAGACTTGTACCTTTCATTTCCCACTCCTTAAAAACCGCCTGGTAAAAAGAAAAGGCCGACAGAAGCGCTCTGTTAACAGCTTCTATCAACCTTTACCATTTATTTATCCCAACTAATACATTTCGTTACTCTTAGATCGTGATAAGTATTTATTCAAACCACGTATGCCCATACCTCTCGAGCAGCTCCTCCGCCTCTTTCGGCCCGCTTCCGCCCTGTGCATATTCATACGTCGGCAGCCCCTTATTCCGGTACTGATCCCGCACCTCATCCACATACTTCCAGCTTGTTTCAACCTGATCCCACTGAGAGAACCAGGAGCGTTCTCCGCGCATGCAGGCGCCGAGCAGGCGCTCATAAGCTTCCGGTGTATTCATCCGGTTTACAAAAGAACAGCTCTGGCAGAAATCCATTTTTGCCTGGATCACTTCCTCGGTTTCTCCCGGTTTTTTAATATTAAACTGGAGATAGACGCCCTCTGTCGGCTGGATTTTAATATTCAGGATATTGGACTCTACTCCTGCCACAGGACTCTTAAAGACGACAGCCACCTGCATTTCACGCTTTCCAAGTTTTTTCCCGGTACGCACATAAAACGGCATTCCTCTCCATCTGTCATTATCCACCAGAAGCCGCAGGGCGGCATAAGTCTCTGTGGTTGATTCCTTATCTACGGACGGTTCCCCGCGGTATCCCTCATATTGACCCAATACCATACTTTCCGATATATCCCCGGGTATGCTGAGCGCCTTCAGCACCTTGATCTGTTCCCGGTGCATATCCTCCACAGCCAGGGTCTCCGGCTGCTCCATCGCAACAATGGAAAGAATCTGGAACAGGTGGTTCTGCACCATATCCTTAAGGGCGCCGCTGTGGTCATAATAACCGCCTCTCGTCTCTACGCCGACCTCTTCCATGGCGGAAATCTGAATGCACTCGATATGCTCCGCATCCCAGACATTGCTGAAAATCGGGTTTGCAAAGCGGATAATCTGAATGTTACGGACCATTTCTTTTCCGAGATAATGGTCAATCCGGTAAATATGATCCGGCCTGAAAAACGATTCCATTGCCTCATTGAGTTCGGCCGCCGCCGAAAGATTTTCACCAAACGGCTTTTCCAGCACCACTTTTCCAGCCTCGGCGCCTGCCACTCTTTTCAGTCCGTTTACAATCGTCCCAAAAAATCTGGGAGCAACCGCAAAATAGAATATATGGCTTCCGGCTCCCATTTCCCGATAGAAATTGTCGAGTCCGTCATATGCATTTTCGTCCGTAAAATCCATCCGGTAATATACAATATTTTCCGCCAGCTTTTGATAGGTTTCTTCTTTAAAACGAAGTCTCGCAAACTTCTCCACCCACTCTTTCGCTAAGTCACGGTATGTTTCACTTGTGTAATCTCTTCTTCCGATTACCACCACCCGGGAACAAAGTTCCTTGTCTTTTGCCGCCTCTATATTATAAAGAGCCGGAAGGAGCTTTCTGAATGTTAAGTCTCCGGTTCCTCCAAAGATTGTAAATACCTGCTCTTTATTCATGCTCGAACCTCCAATCGTGGTGGAAGATGCCTTCCCGGTCTGTTCTCTCATATGTGTGCGCGCCAAAGCAGTCTCTCTGCGCCTGAATCAGGTTTGCCCCCACCGGTGTTCCACGGAATGCGTCAATATAGGCAACCGCCTGGCTCATGGCCGGAACCGGGATTCCGTTCTGGATTCCTGGTCCCAGGATATCTCTCAGGCTTTCCTGTCCCATGTTAATTTTGTCTCTGAAGAAAGAATCCATCATCAGGTTTTTAAGATCTCTGTTTTTCTCAAATGCCCTTGTAATATCGTCCAGGAACTCAGCCTGTATGATACAGCCGGCCCTGAAAATGGAGGCGATTTTACCGTAGTCCAAATTCCATCCGTACTCCGCAGATGCATGCGAAAGCAGGTCAAAACCCTGTGCATAGGCCACGATTTTGGCCGTATAGAGACCTTTTCTCACCTTTTCCTGAAACTTCGTCTTATCCCATACCAGCCTTTGCTTCGGACTTTCAATCAGTTCTTTTGCTTCTTTTCTTCCTGCCACCCGGTTTGACATAATTCTGGCATTGCAGGCAGCCGTGATCATGGACACATTCACTCCCTGTTTCAGGGATTCCAGACTGGTCCATCTTCCGGTTCCTTTCTGTCCCGCGCTGTCTAAAATATAATCCACCAGCTCTCCATCCGCAAAATCATCCTTCTCGCGGAAGATTCCTGCCGTAATGCCAATCAGATAACTTTTCAGTTCTCCCTCATTCCACTTGGTAAAGATATCCGCCAGCTCCTGATTGGTAAATCCGCCCGCATATTTGAGCAGCAGATATGCCTCCGCTATCAACTGCATATCGGCATATTCAATGCCGTTATGGACCATTTTCACATAATGTCCGGCGCCGTCCGGGCCCATATAGGCACAGCACGGTTCTCCCTGCGCCTTCGCGGAAATTGCCTCCAGGATTGGTGCAATATGCTCGTACGCCTCTTTCTCTCCGCCCGGCATGATAGACGGGCCGAAACGTGCTCCCATCTCTCCGCCGGAAACTCCTGTGCCGAAATAATAGATTCCTTTTTCTTTCAGGCTCTTCTCTCTTCTTCTCGTATCTTCAAAGAATGAATTACCTCCGTCCAGGATCATATCGCCCTCGTCCAGCAGGGGGATGAGCTGGTCTATCACCATATCCACCGGTTTCCCCGCTTTGACCATTATGAGAAATTTGCGCGGTCTTTCCTGGGACTCCACGAGCTCTTTCAAATCATAAAAAGGAATAAGGTTTTTATGGGGATGTTCTTTTATCAGTGTCTCCGTCACTTCTCTGCTGCGGTTGTAGCCGCCTACTATAAACCCGTGATCCGCCATATTGAGGGCAAGGCTCCTGCCCATAACCGCAAGCCCGATGATACCTATCTGTGTTGTCTGCATAAAATACCTCCTGTCGATATTATCTATGAATCTGTTAACTGGTTTTCTGCCCTTCATTGCCGCCAAGTGTCAGGGATACGCCCTCCGGCATTGAGACGGAATGCAGGGGGATTTTCAGCATTCCGTTCTCCGCATTTCTTTCCATACTCACGATTCCGCCCTCAAAACGGTTTGCCACTAACAAAAATCTTTCATCTCCACTCAGAATGAAATCCCTGGGATGCACCCCACCGCAGGAAATATGTTGAATGATGGCTGCCCCGCCTCCGCTTATATCGAAAACGGCCAGAGTGTCAATGCCCCTTACCGAAACATATAAAAAGCGTTCATCCTTTGTCATTCTGATTGCCGCTGCCGCCGCATTTCCGTTTTTCTCACGCTCCCGTTCCGGCAGGACTGTAACAGTCTGCATCAGGGTAAACTCGCTGCCCTGGACACGGAATACGAAAAGCTCGTTGCTCCATTCACTTACCACATAAAACATGGTGTGCCGCCTGTTAAATATCCCATGTCTGGGTCCGCTGCCCGCCGGGAAAGTGATTTCTCCAGCCGGTGTATAATCATGATCCGTATCAAACAGCCTGATCCTGTTTTGTTCCAGACAGGGAACACAAAGATATGATTCATGTAATAAAATCTGATGGCATCCGGCCTTCTCTCCGTTTTCTATCCGTTTTACCAAAGAAGGCATTCCTTTTTCCAGATGATATACCATTACGTTTCCTTCATGATAATTTGCCGTATAGACGTAATCATCCTGCCAAAGGATATAGCACGGCGTCTGCTTTTCTTCCAATATTTCCGCCGTGTGGCTTACCCTTCCCTCCTTCAGTTCCAGGAAGCAGGTGCCTGCTTTCCCCTGCTTTTCGATAGGAAACGCCATGGAACAGCCATTTAAGCAAACCCATTTTGCATTGTGAGCCTCGTAGAACAGCTCCGGCTCTGTAAGCGAACCGTTTTCACTGTCAAATGTAAAATGATAGATTCCTCTGCTCTCTTCTGAATAATAAGTTCCAATATATCCATCTGTAAGATTCTTATTTGCCGATGTTATTGTTGACGTATTTATCTCTTTTTGTGTATCGTTTGCCATATATTATACCTGCTTTCCTGCCATATCACACTTCGGTTCGTCCCTGTTTATCGAAACAGCGCTGTCAAACTGGATATAAATGAAACATTCCGCTATACCTCAACGGTTCCGTCCGCTTTTGTTTTCAGCTGCTTCCGGCTTTGCAGCTGGTTCAGAATCTCCTTTGCGCCCGAATCAGTTCCTACTATGATCCGGCTGCAAACCGGATTAAAATATCCCGTTTCAAGGACTCCTGGTATCTGTCTTATTTTGTCGGCAGCCGTATGATATGATATTTCCGGGGCAAATGTTACATCCAGTATATAATTGCCGTTATCTGTACCATATATTTTGCCGTTCCGTTCTCTCAGTCTGGCCTTGCCGCCTGATTCCTCTATTCTCTCCGCCGCCCATGTATGAGCAAATGGGAGTACCTCTACAGGGAGAGGGAAACGGCCGAGACGTCGAACCAATTTGCTCTCATCCATTATCCATATTACATCGTCCGCTTTATATGCCACGATCTTTTCTCTCAGAAGCGCTCCGCCTCCACCTTTTACCGCATAAAAGCTGCCGTCGATTTCGTCAACTCCGTCAATCGCCAAATCGATATGATTCACTTCCTCCGGCAGACAGACAGGGATACCGCAGGAAACAGCCAGTTCTCTGCTCGATTCGGATGTAACCACCGCGCGGACGTTAATTCCTGCCGTTCTAAGCGTTCCTATCTCCTGTATCAGATAGTACACGGTAGAACCGGTCCCTATCCCAAGCGTCATCTTATCGCGAATAAAAGACGCCGCCGCTTTTGCCGCCGTTTGTTTCTGCTTTTCTCTCGCATCCGTACTCATATTATCACCGCCTTAGATGGATTTGCTGCTCTTTCCTATCTGTAATTATAATTGTTACAGTTCCAAAAGTCAATCGTTTCTTTAAAGAGATTTTAAAAGAGATTTTGAAAGGGATTTTGTATTGTTATTGTTCGCAGCACAGCTGCTTTCAGCTGGGATATGAACAGTAACTTTCTATTCCTATGATACTCCCTATTTCTTTGTGCTGATATGGAACTAAAATAATAAAAGACTGGGCAAAACAGATGTCTCTCACCGCTTTTTCCAGCCTCTTGTCGTTATTTAGTATGTATTATTTCTAAAACCATGTTTTCTTATGCTTCTACTTTACATTATCCGAATCTGATATTGCCCCCGATTAGCACTTAGTCACACTTCGTGGGAAATTTTGCCCAGATTGGAACCATCCATTCCGCTAACGCTTATACTTCCCTGTAATACTCCCCTGCTGCAGCACATGTCCCTGCATTTTGGCAAGCAGTTCCTTTTTCGTAGAATTGCAGTCCAGTTCAAAATAACAGTCCAATACATAGAAGTTAAAAACATATCGGTGGGTATTGCGTATAAAAACAGGCTGTTTCGGCCCTCTGTAGCGGTGTCTTCCATACCCGAGCCCCTGCACTGCATTTCCCAATGTCCCTTCTCCCGTTCTTGTTTCTGCTCCATAGGGAATATTTTCCGGGATTTCTTCCATGGGCGGAACATTCCAGATCAGCCAATGGTTATACGCACTGATAAAGGGAATGTCTAAATCATCCATAATAATTGCAAGAGAAACTGCTTTATCCGAAAGATTTAAAAGATGAAATGCGGGAGAAACGTCTTCACCGAAACCCGTGTGCTTTTTCGGCATAAAACCGTTGTCCTCAAACGAAGGGCTTTTGATTGTTAAAGTATCCATTTCAGACTGCTCCTATCTATGGGTCTCACTTTTTTGTTTATGTTGTTTATGATATTGATAAGCGTCGAACTATAATAATTTTATCACACCCGGTGAGATTTGTATATTCATAAGACTTTGTCCCCGCCTGATAATAGCTTGTTCTTTTTTTACGGATCATTTATAATTAGCGTATCATAAAGAAGTATAATTGCGCCCCCAGAAAGGACCGGATACCCATGATTCGTATTGCAATCGTCGAAGATGACAGACATGACGCAGAACTTTTACAGGACTATCTAAAACGCTACGAAAGGGAGAACTCCGTCCATTTTCAGATTACCGTATTCACGGATGGTTTAGACATCATCTCTGATTATCGGGCGGACTATGACATCATTTTGCTGGACATTCAGATGAAGCATTTAGATGGCATGAGCACCGCCGAAAAAATCAGGAAGCTGGATGAGGACGTGATTTTCATTTTCATCACCTCCACGGTACAATTTGCCGTTCAAGGCTACACGGTGGACGCCCTGGGTTACGTGCTCAAACCGGTGCCCTACCTTGCATTCTCGCAGATTCTGCACAAGGCGGCGAGACAGATTGAGAAAAAGCAAAACCGTTTTTACCTGACCCTGGATACGGACGGCGGACAGCTCCGTCTGGATACGGCTCAGATATATTACATCGAAAGCCAGAAGCACGATATCCTCGTACAGTCGGAGAAAGGCGGTTTCCGGACCGCAGGGCCCTTAAAACGCATGGAGGAAATACTTCTGCCCCTTGGTTTTGCCAAATGCCACAATGCATATCTGGTGAACCTTCTGCACGTCACCGCTCTCCTTCCTAATGTGGTCCGCCTGTCGAACGGGACGGAGCTGCCGGTCAGCCGCGCCCGCAAGAAAATTTTTCTGGATTCATTTACCGATTATGTGGGGGGCATACAGCGATGAATATTGCCAACCTGATGGACACGCCCAGGATATGCACGGCCATTGCCGAGTGGGCGGCGTGCGTCTCCTATATTATGATGCTGCGAAGAAAAATTTCCGGAATAAAGCTTTACGGCGCGTTTGCCGGAATGCTTTTATGGTTTCTGCTCTATCAGCACCTGGCCGGAATTGCCCCGCTGTTTCTCTGGATACCCGGGATGCTGGGCGCTGCTTTCTGCATGTATCTGTTTATCTTCCGGATATGCGATGTGACGCCCCAGGATGCAGGATTTTGCTGTATCCGCGCCTTTGTGCTGGCGGAATTTGCCGCCTCCCTGCAGTGGCAGCTTAATGTCTGGCTGGTGGTTCATTTCCAGCTGTACAATTTCTTCATAACCGCGGCTATTATGACTGTGGTGTATCTGGTGGTCTATTTCGTATACTGGTTTCTGGAACGTGAGCACATTCCGCAGGATGAGAATATGAATGTGGGAAATAAAGAGCTGGTGGGCGCCACCACGATTGTACTGGCGGCATTTACTATCAGCAATCTGAGCTTTATCATGCCGGACACTCCGTTTTCCAGCGCCACCAGTTCGATCCTGTATGTCCGCACTCTCGTGGATTTTGGAGGCCTCGTCATGCTGGCCGCCCAGATGGAAAAACGGGAGGAGCTGCGGATGCGCGGCGAAAACCAGCTCATGAACGTGATGCTCCAGAGGCAGTATGACCAGTACCGCATGTCCATCGATAATGTGGAGCTGCTGCGCCGGGAATTTCATGACTTAAAACACTACATGATTGCCATCCGGGCGGAGGAAGATCCGGAAAAACGTAATCAATATCTGGCGGAAATGGAACAGGCTATTCTCACGCAGGAAGCCCTGACCAATACCGGAAACCGGGTGCTGGACGTCGTGCTTACCACGAAAAGCACTTATTGCTCCCAGAAAGAGATTACCTTCACCTGTATGGCGGACGGAAGTCTCATTTCCTTTATGCATGTAAAAGATATCTGCTCCATTTTCGGCAATGCCCTGGACAATGCCATCGAATGCGTTTCCCAGTTTGAAGATCCGGAAAAACGTCTGGTGACCCTGTCCATGTTCAGGAAAAACCAGTTTTTAATGATCCAGTTTGAAAATTATACGGAAACTCCACTGGAGTTCAATTCCGGCCGGCTTCCCCGCACAACGAAGGGCAACACCCAGTATCACGGTTACGGCCTTAAAAGCATTCAAGCCGCCGCACAAAAGTACGGCGGCTCTATGACCCTTCAGTCCAAGGACAACTGGTTTACCCTGTCTGTTTTGATTCCTGTGGAGTGCCTTCCGGAAAAATAATCTTGAATACAAAGAAGAATATCACCATGGAAACTCCGCCCGTGATAAATGTCACAAGCAGATTATAAACTGCAGGCGGCATGTAACTGTAGGCAATCGGCATCCAGAGATTATTAAATCCGTTGCAGATCAGGGAAATCACAACCCACGCGATAAAATACCACATTGCCTGGTACGCGGGATTTCCATGGCTCTTGAAGGTAATATTTCTCTGCAGTGGAAAGTTAATACATTGGGCGAGGAATGAGCCCACCTCATAGCTGATAAAATATCCCAGCCCCCCGCCGATGACCACCGCTCCGGAAGCGTCCCGCAGTACGTTATATCCCAGCAGGCTCCATGTAAAATCCACGCCCAGGATGCTGAGTTCCTTCTTCGGCCACATAAATTCCGTTCCCGCCAGGCCGATTCCCAGCATTCCCGGCATGAATGTGAACACCAGATACTGAAAGATCGTAACTCCCATGCTGAAAACAAAAAAGTAAAAAATCTGATAAACCCATTTCGACAGTTTTGGATGCTGTTCTTCAAATTGCTTATAACGCCCTGACCAACTGTCATATATCTTTTTCAACTGTCTTGCGCCTCCTTATTTTCCAACCGATTCCGCTGATGGACACCCCGTGGGAAACAGCCGCACGACTCGGGATTTTCACAAATAATCATGTGAAAACGCCTCGCGGAAAGCAGCCTGTGTGTTCAGTTCCCTAATTTCTTCTCATACTGCTTATTCGCCTTTAAATTGCGGAAGAATCCGGCTATAATCCGTCCGATTCCCCGGAAGAAATGTCCGTTCACCACGGTCACAGCCCCCTCCGCCATTTCCATGCTGACCATACCTCCCGTCATCTTGGCAATCGCCCGGAACGGGATATTATACTGGAACAGCAAGTTGAGGTCCGGAGTCCCGGCCGCCTCGTTTTTATTCTTTTTATCGGTCAGCACCTTATAAATGAGCCTGGCGAGTCCGCTCTTTGCATAATACATCTGGCAGACTGCATCGTTGAGCCCCAGTTCTCCCATCCACTTGCCGGAGGGAAGGGGATGCCCAAGAAGTTTCTCATACTCCTCCCGATCCACATTCTGAATAAAGCCGGTACGGTAAGACGGCAGTTCCAGACCTTCATAGGGCAGTCTGTCCGTTGTTCCCGTACGAGTGATGCTGCCGCTGAGCCGGATATCAAGCACGCAGGCGCCGACCAGAATCTGGTAGGTTCCCGCCTCCGTCTCCCACTGGTTTGTCGCAACGTTCCAGTACCGGAATGTCTTATCGTCAAACGGGATTGAAACCTGTTTTTTCTCTCCCCGTTTCAGGAATACCTTTTTAAATCCCTTCAGCTCCTTTTCCGGGCGGAATACGGCTCCGTCCCAGCACCCGACGTAAAGCTGCGCCACCTCCGCGCCGTCACATTCCCCGGTATTCTCAAGGCAGAAGGTTACCCCTGTCTCCGTCACCGTCAGCCCGCTGTAGACAAAAGACGTGTAGGACAGGCCGTAACCAAAGGGGTACTGCACGCGGACCCTGGCGGTGTCGTAGTACCGGTAGCCGATATACAGGCTCTCCCGATATTCCGAATTCCGCTCCGTACTCGGGAAGTAGCGGAATGCAGGGGTATCCTCATACCGTACCGGATATGTCTCGGCGAGCCTTCCGGACGGATTAACCTTGCCGGTCAGCACATCGAGCATGGCGCCCGCTCCCGCCTGGCCGCCCAGATAACCGTGGACAATCGCCTTGCAGCAGTGGTGCCATGACATTTCAACCGCGGAACCGCCGCTCAATACACCGACAATATTGCTGTTTACCTTTACGAGCGCTTCCAGCAGTTCAATCTGGTTCTGCGGAATCCGCATATGGCTGCGGTCCATTCCCTCCGACTCGCTGATCTCGTTGAGTCCAAAGCAGTAAATTACCACATCCGCACTCTGCGCCAAATCAAGCGCTTCTTTTTTCAGCGCCTCATCCGCCTCACCGGTGCGCCGGTAGCCCGCCGCGCATCCGGCGTTGACGAGCGGATAGCCGGAAATCATGGTTTCCATCGTTGCGATTTCCATAATCGGATTCACCAGAGAGGAACCGGCTCCCTGATACCGCGGGCGAATTGCAAAGTCTCCAATCAATGCCACGCTGCATGATTTTTTAAGGGGCAGCAGAGGTTCCGGATCCGGCACATTTTTCAAAAGCACAATGCTCTCCGACGCAGCCTTCCATGCTATGGCATTATGAGCCGCCGCGTCGAATCCGGCAGCACTTTTACCTGACTTTCTATCTGCTGGTCCGGCTGTCTCTCCGTCCGGCTTTTCCTCTGGCTTTGTCTCTTTCCCTTCTTCCGCTCCTGCGCCGGCCCGGCTGTTTTCCGTCAGCGACAGCACCGCGTCGAGAAGATCGTCCACGCAGGTGTCCAGCTCCTCCATGGTCAGTCTGCCCTCGTCAAGCGCTTTGAGAAGCTGCCTTGCGGAGTCCAGCCCCGGCGTCGGCATCTCCAGGTTCGAACGGCATGCCACGCCGCGGACATGGTCGTTGGAACCGCCCCAGTCCGTCACTACCATCCCGTCGAATCCCCATTCGCCCCGGAGGATATCCTTCAGCAAATGCTCATTTTCATTCGCATACGTTCCGTTTATCTCATTATAACTGGTCATCAGGGCTTTGGCCCCGCCCTCTTTTACCGCAATCTCGAATCCGGTCAGATAGATTTCCCGCAAAGTACGCTCATCAATGACGGCGTTCATTGCCATTCGCCTGAGTTCCTGGCTGTTTACCGCAAAGTGTTTCGGGCAGGCCGCCACTCCCTGGCTCTGTATGCCCCTGATATAGGATGCGGCCATTTTTCCCGCCTGGTACGGGTCTTCGGAAAAGTACTCGAAATTCCGGCCGCAGAGCGGGCTGCGCTTCATATTCAGGCCCGGGCCCAACAGCACATTCACCCCAAGGGCTGCCGCCTCGGCGCCCAATACCCGGCCCAGTTCCTCACCCAGCTCCTCATCCCAGCTGTTTGCGACCGTTGCCGCAGTTGGAAAACAGGTTGCCGGCAGAGAGGGATTCAACCCAAGGTGATCCCCCTCGCCCGCCTGCTTCCTCACGCCGTGAGGTCCGTCCGCACAGAAGATGGATGGAATGCCGAGATGCGGGATATCCCGGCTCTGCCATTCATTCTTGCCGCTTAAGAATGCCGCTTTTTCCTCCACCGTCATTTTTTCTATGATATCCATATGTTTCATAAATGCACCCGCTCTTTCTTTTCCCTCTTTAAAGCTTGGAATCCTCTGAATCATTTAACGGTGCGGATTCCAGGACTGGCGCCTCACCGCTTCTCTTTTTGTAGCGTTTCACAGCTACAAGTTCCAGACCGAGAATGCCGGCCGCAAGGATGACATCAATCACAATCGCCATTATCTGCCATGGCAGCAATCCGGTCTGTAAATTCTCCGCTTCATAGGCACGGCTGTTTACTACCGTATACATCACATTTTTGCATGCCTGGCGCATTGCCTTCACTCCGGTTGCGCTCTTCGTATCTTTTACATGGTTTGTTTCTGTGTCGTATGCCACCAGCATGGCGTCGGTGCCGTTCCGGATTGCCTGATCCGAACTCATGTAACCGTAAACACCGAAGTAGTCGGTCAGCACAAATCCTTTGAATCCCCATTCGTCCCTGAGTACTGTGTTGCACAGCTCGGAGGAACCGCCTGCCCATCTGGTACCGATATAGTTGAAGGAAGACATGACTGCCTTGGCTCCGCCCTCTTTCACCGCAATCTCAAACGGTTTTAAGTAAATTTCACGGATTGCCTGCTCATTCGTCCACGTACACAGCATGCTGGTACGGTTTGTCTCCTGATCATTTAATGCAAAATGTTTGATATAAGCGTATACACCGTACTGCTCCGCCCCGATGACCGCTTTTGCCGCAATCCTTCCGGACAGCACACCGTCCTCAGAATAATACTCAAAGTTACGTCCTGCAAATGCGGAGCGGTGGATGTTCATAGCCGGTGCATACCAGCCGGAAACTCCCATTTCATCGGCCATCTTTCCGATACTCTGTCCAAATGCCTCCGCAATGTCTTCATTCCAGGTACATGCGATCATAACTGCCGACGGGAAGCCGATGGAGCCGGTTCCTGTAAAGTTATTGTTGATGGAAGCCGGGCCGTCACAGTCGATGGTCTGCACCTTTCCGACGCTGCCCGCTGCCGAGGTCTGGTATCCGCCGAGGGCAATGACCGTATCCATGTCGCCGACCGTCATATTGTCGAGCAGGTCTTCCCACCGCGTATCGTCATAGGATGCGCCGCGCAGGTCGGCCAGTTTGATACTGTTCTTAGCTCCTGTCACCGGCATCTCATCGTCCGCCAGGTTCAGGCTCTCCGTATTATAATTGCTGTTGTTGATGAACAGCGCTTTTTCTTCGTCCTTAAGCGTCAGGCTTGCCGGTGCGGCCGTTGCCGCCTCATAGTTGGCAAATCCGTCCCTGCGTGAAAGGTAAGTCAGATCTCCCGCCGCGTAGTCAAACAGGTTGGTTGCCGTAAGTACATCGGTGGAACGTCCTTCCTCCCCTGTGTAGCGGATGGTTTCATCCACGGTATAAGTCTGTTCTGCCAGGATATTGTGGGAATCGCGGTTGATGCTGATGATATAGTCGCCCGCATCCAGCACATACCCCTTTGCATCCCGGTAATCATAAGACGCCATATCTTCCGCTGTAAATGTGATGGTCAAAGTCTGGGAAGCTCCCGGCTCAAGCAAATCCGTCTTGTCAAATGCAATCAGGTTGGCCGAAGCTTTTTCGATTCCACCGTTCTCATAAGGCGGATTGTAATAGACTTCCACCACATCCTTACCGGCGGTAGTCCCGGTATTAGTCACGGTTACATCAAAGCTTATTCTTCCGTCCTGCTCCGAGATTTCTCCCATTTCCTGTGTAAATTCCGTGTAGGAAAGTCCATATCCAAAGGGGTAAAGAACGGTTTTGTCATAATCGATCAGCCCCTCGGCCGCAGCCGTCTCGTAGAAACGGTATCCTACGTAAATGCCCTCCACATAATCGATAAAGGATGGGGTCGTGATCTCCTCTTTGCCGGTAAAGCCGGTCTGGGTCACCTTGAATTCATCCATATTGTCATAGGTAAAGTTTCCAAAATTATTTGACGTAGGCGTTGTTTCCAAATCAAATACAAAGGTATCGCTGGTTCTGCCGGACGGATTCACCTTTCCGCTCAGAACTGCTCCCAGGCCGTTAAAGCCGGACTGACCGGTTCCCGGACACCATACAACACTTTTAATCTGCTCATACTCGTTAACAAAACCGAGTTCCATGGCGTTTGCGCCATTGTAAACCACAACGACGTTGTCGAAGTTGGAGCAGACCAGATCGATCATATCTTTCTCCGTCTTATCAAGCTGGAGGAAATGTTCTCCCGGCTCAAAATCGTTATAGCTGTCGGAGTTATTTGTATAAGTCACCTGGCTGACATCCAGCGGCAGATCCGCGCCCTCACCGCCGACACGTGTAATTACCACCATTGCCGTATCCGAGAATGCCCTGGCGTTATCCAGCAGCTCTGCACTGTAGGAATCGGCCGTCGGCTCAGGAAGCGTCCAGTCCTGCTCCCACATTCCGACTACGGGACGGTCCGCGCGGTAGGATGTGTAGAAATCGGAAAGTTCGGTATTCAACTTGAAACCGGCGTTCTCCAGGCCCTGAAGAAGACTTACGGTCTCATAGGCATCGGACAGGGATCCGGAACCCGTACCGCCGTAGCAGGGGTTGGTGGATGCCCAGCCAAACACATTTAAATTGCCGCCTGCCAGGGGAAGCGTATTTCCCTCATTTTTCAGCAGTACGATTCCTTCCTCCGCAATCTCCGTACAAAGTTCCGTCGCCTCGTCGGATGTTTCCGTGGATATTGTGCCGTTACCGGTTGCGAGTGAAATCATGCTGGACATAGGTCCCCAGCAGATTAAATTTACGGTTACAACGAGCGCCAAAAGGATTGCGATCCCCGCCTCGGCGCGCACCAGTTTCCTCTTGTGCGCCTGCATCTTGTGCACTGCCACGATTGCAATAACCGCAAGTACCAGCACGACGGCAAAGCCGATAAGATATGGTTTGCAGGTATTTAATACATTTACCACATCTGCCATATTAATTGCTAACATATTCTACCTCCCTGTATCTATGTGTGCACCCGATAAAACCGCGGTGCTTTTGATGGTGTCACTTTACCATAATTTTTAGGGGCTGTGAAAAATTCTGCACAACTTGCAGGAAATGAGGCATGATTGGTAAAGGTGAATTGTTGGTTATGATAAGAATATCCCCCCTCCCATGTATCGGTAAAATGAGATTACAGATACATGGAAAGGGGGGGGCTGGAATGATGGAATGATGGTATAATGAAATAAGTCAATAATTGAATGACGCAGCAATGAGATGGCGCAATAATGGGATGGTGCGATAATGGGATGGTGCAATAATGGGATGGTGCAATAATGGAAATTGTCAAAACTCGTTTTCCTGATTCGCCTTTTCCGGTTCCCCCGCATATATTCTCATAGCCGCCTCTTCCTCAAACTGCCTGGAATACAGTTCATAGTAATATCCCTTTTTATTCAGCAGTTCCAGGTGGCTGCCCCGCTCTATAATCTTTCCATCCTTTACCACCAGGATCAAGTCCGCCTGGCGGATTGTGGAAAGGCGGTGGGCAATCACGAACGAAGTATGTCCCTTCAGCAGATGGTCCGTTGCATCCTGGATCAGCTTTTCCGTCTGTGTATCGATTGAGGAAGTCGCCTCATCCAGAACAAAAATAGCCGGGTTGGCAAGAACTGCCCGCGCAAATGAAATCAACTGCTTCTCACCGGTCGACAGCAGGCCGCCGCTCTCGCCCACATCGCTGTCATACCCCTTTTCCATTTTCGAGACCACCTTATCCGCGGACACACGTTCAGCGGCCTCCTCGATTTCTTCATCCGAGGCATCCAGGCGTCCGTATCTGATATTCTCCCGGACGGTTCCCGAAAACAGATGAGGGTTTTGCAGCACATAGCCAATCTGGCTGTGAAGCCACAACTGCGACCGCTCGCGGTAATCCACACCGTCAATCAGGATTCTTCCCCTGGTCGGCTCAAAAAAGCGGCCCACGAGGTTTACAAGCGTAGACTTCCCTGCACCCGTCTCGCCTACAATCGCGACATTCATACCGGCGGGTACATGAAGGTTAAAATGCTCCAATACATATTCCTTACCGTCCGGATACATAAAGGAAACATCCTCAAACACAATATCTCCTCGGATCCGTTCCCAATTTTCCTTATTGGGTGAAAAAGCATCCCCATACTTCGCAAGCACATCGGGCCGGTCCACCACATTCGGCTTCTGTTCCAGAAGGTCCATCACCCGCTCAATATTCGCCTGACAGGAAATGAGATCGGCCAGCAGTCTGGCAAGCTGCTGGATTGGTTCAAAGATAACGACCGCATAAGAGATAAATACGGACAAGGTCCCAAGTTTTATGAGATTCTCCTGCACCATATATCCGCCCTTTGCCAATACAACCGCGGATGCCACGGAGCTGAAAAATAAAATAGCCGGGATATAGACCGCATTCAGCTTCGCCGAACGGATCGCCGCATGATGCATATCCGATGTTCTTTCAAAAAACCGGTTTTCATTGTCATTTTCTATCACCATGCTCTTTGACGTCTTAACTCCGGTAATGCCTTCATTGTAAGAACTGGTAATCTGGGAATTAATCCGCCTGACCTTCCGGTTCCATTTTAGAATCCGGTTCTGGAAATACATCGTGAGCAAGGCGATGCATGGGACAATCACGGTAATAATCAGCGCCAGGCGGGCATTCAGGATAAACATAATCACAAATACGCTGACCACATAAATCAGGGCCCAGAACATATCCACCAGCCCCCATGCGATCATCCCCGCTATCCTCAGCGTGTCGCTCATGACACGGGCATGGATATAACCCACAGGCGTCGTATTGTAGTAGGAAAATGACAGTGTCTGCAAATGCTGGAACTGCGCTCTTTTTAAATCTTTTCCCACATTCATCTCGATCACCGTCGCCGCACGGACGGACAGGTAGACGCAGGCTGTCTGGCCTATAATGACTGCGATATAAATCAGTGCAAATATCCCAAGGCCATTCATATGGCCGGGTATGATAAACGTATCAATTGCATAGCTCTGAAACAGCGGTACGAGGATATCTACGCCCGCCAGCAGCATGTTGAGCCCCAGCGTAATTGCGAAAAACTTTTTATACGGTTTGAAAAATGGAGACAGCTTCATCCATATCCCGAAGCTGAAGGGACTGTTATATTCCTGTTCTTCGTACGCAGCCATCTTTTATTCCTCCATTTTCTCTCTGTCATCCCGGCTCATCTGGATTTCATAAATCCTGCGGTAGATTCCATTTTTCCGTATCAGTTCCCCATGGGTTCCGCACTCTTCTATTTTCCCCTGATTTAACACCATTATCTCGTCTGCTCCCATCAGTGAGGTTACCCGATGGGAGATCAGGATTACCGTTGCCTCCCTCATATGCTCTTTCAGCGCATGACGGATGTTATAATCCGTCTGGGAATCGACGGCCGATAAGGAATCGTCGAAAACCATAATCGGCGCTTTCTGCAGCAGCATTCTTGCAATGGCAATCCTCTGTTTCTGCCCGCCCGACAGAGTGACTCCCCGCTCTCCGACAAGTGTCTCATACCCGTCCGGAAAGTTCATGATAGCGTCGTCGATACACGCAATCTGCGCCGCATACCGGATCTCTTCCATCGATGCATCCGGAACGGAAGCCGCAATATTTTCCCGAATTGTCCTGGAATATAAAAACGGTTCCTGCAACACCATCCCGATATTTCTCCTGAGCGCCTCAATCGGAATATCCTGAATCGCTCTGCCGCCTATACAGATACTTCCCTTATTTCCGTCCAGCTCATACAGCCTTGAAAGAAGCTGGATAACCGTGGATTTTCCGCTTCCCGTTCCGCCTAAAATACCAAATGTCCGGCCCTCCGGGATCGTGAAGGAAACGTCCCGAAGCACCTCTTTTCCTTCCTCATAGCCAAAGGAAACATGGCGGAAGGAAATATCATATTTTCCGGTAGATTCTGTATTCTTCCTCCGGGATGCATCACATGATTTTCCTTTTTCGGATTCCTCCCCTTTTCCATATTCCTCTTCCTCGGAACGAATGATATAGTCTACTCGTTCAAAAGAAACGCCGGCTTTACTCATATCCGACAGGATACGGCCGAGGCCGCGGATCGGCCACACGAGCGTAGAATTATAAGCAGCAAACGCGATAAATTCCCCTACAGATATGGAGCCGTTTACCGCTTCCATGACTCCGAAAATAATAACCGCAACCACCTGCAGTCCCGTTATCAGATCGCCAATCCCCCAGTACAGGCCGGATAAAGTCCCCAGGCGGATCCACAGTTTTGCAAAAGCATTATTCTTCTCATCAAACCGCTCCATTTCAAACTGTTCACGGCCAAATGCACGTACCACCCGGACTCCTGTTGCATTTTCCTGCACCACAGTGGAAAGTTCTCCCTCTGCTTCATCCGCGGTGGTGAACCTTTTTGCTATCAGCCTATAAAATACCGTCGAATACACGATTACGACGGGTACAAACAGCAAAACGATGCAGGACAGCTTCACGTTCATGGAAAACATCATAACAAAAGAAATAACCACAAGAAATGCCGTACGAAACACCTCCAGAAGCTGTGTCACGACAAAACCGCGGATTACCTCCACATCGGAAGTACACCGCTGAATAATATCTCCTGTCTGATGCCTGTCGTGCCACTTCATCGGAAGTTTCTGGACATGGATAAATAATGTATCCCTTAAATTTTTCGCAAAATTCTCACCTGCTTTTGCCGTATTGGTACGGCTTATATAGGTAAAAATTCCCGAGGCTACCGCAACGGCCACTATCATCAAAGCCAGCACCCAGAGTTTATCCGACAGATAACTACCGCCGTTTCCGCTCAGCACCTCATCTACACTGAAACGGAAAATCTGCGGTGTCAGCGCATTTAATACGGTCGATATCAGCGACGCGGCTACCGCCACTGCAAAGTAGCCTTTTGAACCTTGAAGAAATCTAAATATTAAATCGATTTTTCTATTTTTTGATTTCATGATTTTTTCCTTGTTTTTATTTTGGTATTTTGGTCTATTATTACGAATCGGAGGGCAGATGTGATGTTAAATGCTGTTCTGCAAATTGCTGTTTTGATAACTGCCGTCTTGTTATCCGCTGTCTTGTTATCCGCTGTCTTGTTATCCGCTGTCTTGTTAAATACTTCCTCGCTGACTTTTGTCTGCCTTTTTTATTTTATCATTTTTAAAGAAGATTACAACTGAATGGCGAAGATATCTTTATAATAATCGTGTTACACGTTATTGTTCATATCGCATTGCGCTGTGAACAATAACACGTTTCGCGAAATAGCTCCCGAGTGAACAGTAACTGTTACACATTCAGCCGTTTATTCCATTTCTAATACAAATTCAAAACTTTATTATTTATCAGCATTATTTCCGCTGCATCTATGATAGTTGTCCGGTCCGCAAATAATGGGCCGGCTCTGAAATATTATGTGAACTTTATTATGATCAGATTCATTCCACATTCTTATTTATAGTAAATGAAAAAGCAGATATTCCTCACTCCCAGCCGGAATGTGCAATATCTGCCTTCTTTTTATTTATCCTGAATTTCTTACGCTAAACTCCTGCAGCCGTTATAATTTCATATCCGATTCATGAATATGGGGCTTCATCCACTTTGCGAATAAGGGCGGCGACGGAATATAACACACGTATTTCTGCTATATGTATAATAACCGGTATACGCCGGGTATAATGTCCACCTTTGCAATCATTATGCCTTGATTTCATAGCTTCCGTTATCAGATTTCTGAAATAACGGTAGCTTCTGCAGAAAGATAATGTCATCCCTCTTTGCCGCGTTTCCCTCTGCGAGAACCGCTGCTTTTTTAATGACAATTCCCTCTGCACTTTCAACCAGCGCTTCCAGTGCATAGAGAGACTCTCCGGTAGAAATCACGTCGTCAACAATACACACTCTTTTTCCCCGGATCCTCTCCGCATCATGACCATCCAGATACAGATGCTGCTCCCCTGAGGTAGTGATGGAATGCACGGAAACCGATACCACTCCGCTCATATAAGATTTAATGCTTTTTCTTGCAACGATAAACTCTTTTTTCCCGAGGATTCTGCTGATTTCATAGGCCAGGGCAATTCCCTTGGCTTCCGCCGTCACAATCACATCCACGTCCCCGATCTTCTTAACAAGCTCCGGTGCACAGGCCATAATCAATTCCGTATCTCCCATAATCACGAAGCTGGCGAAGGCCAGATCGTCCTCCAAATCGATAAAAGGCAGCTCCCGTTTAACACCAAAAAGATTCAATTCATAGGTTTTCATAAATGATTTCCTCCCTATACAGTCCAAGAATTACAGTCTAAAAATCACAGTCTAAGAATTACAGGCCAAGAATTCTGGCTGCAATTCCGGCAAGCATACCAAGAAATGGATTGGAGATTGCCGTAACAACGAGTGCACTTCCTCCTACCGCCGGATTAACCGCTAAAGCCGCCGGTGCATCAAGGATAAATGTCTTAAACAGGCCAAGCACAAGCAGAAATCCTGCAATAGACGAAGCCGGAACATAATTTCCAATCTTAGGAAGCAGTCCGCTTAACAGAATTGCGCCTACCACCATCATCATCGCCACACCTGCCCATACCGGGTGGGGTGCATTCGCGGTAGCGGAGATAATCGACTCAACCGGTGCACCGCCGAAGAAAGAGGAACCGATATCAGCAAGGGAAGAGATTAAAGTTAAATGATCCACATTAAAGGTGTCTGTTCCTGCCATACTGGCAGTGATTGCTCCGAAAGAAATATTGGAACCAATATTTAAGCAGACCATGCCGAGAGCGCCAAAAATAACCGTTCCGTTTATTGTAAATTTCTGACGCGTAAATTTGTCATCGGCAACAACAATATTTTTCTTTTCTTTATTAAATATGGCCGACGCTATACTGGAGACGGTGACCGAGATAACAATTGTGTAAACCAGTGTATTTGCACTGGTTCTGGTCAAAAGATAGGTAATCACCGCAGCGGCCAGAGAAACACCTCCGGCCAGACGATCCTCCTTAACCATGTTGACAGCCGCTTTTGTTAAAATCAGTCCTACTCCGGCCATCATTCCATTTGCAATATCCGTTCCGATAAACTCCACAATCCTGGTCAGCATTCCGCATGCTCCGACTACGGCAAGGATAACCGCTCCGATAAAAATCATGGTACACCGCTCCGAACGGTTTCTTCCGCTGGTACCTGCGTACGTTATCGTTTCCGCCTGAAATGAAATCGGCGCCACATTTCCAGTAATTACGTTTCCCGCTGCTCCGATAAAAAAAGCCATCGCCGTCGGAACGGCTGCAAATCCAAAAGAAAGCGCCAGAAGTCCCTGAGGCAGCGCGTTCAAAACAACACCAAATACGGCAAGTAAATCTGTCAGTAATGCATTCATTGTAATCTTTAGTCCCCCTTATTTTTATTAATTAGCATTACTTATAAAATATACATCTTTTATAAGTATACTTTTTTAAAAACAATTTGCATTGTAGCATATATTTTAATATAATAAAACTATCATTTTTACATAGTTATTATAATAATTTCATTATAATAAAAAGGGAGTTTTTACCATGACTTTAGAATCTTACCGGAATTTTATCGCAATTGTGGAATGCGGAAGTATTTTAGCTGCATCAAATAAATTATTGATTGCCCAGCCTTCTCTCAGCAATCAGCTCAAAAATATAGAAGCTTATTATGGAGCAAAGCTGTTAATCCGAAACCGGCACAAGCTGGAATTGACCGATGCCGGGCGTGTATTTTATCTGCGGGCAAGGGAAATCTGCCAGGCTGAAGAAAAACTTCACAACGAAATTCACAATAAAAAAACAGCTTTTTCCGAACTGTTAAAGCTGTCGATCCCAGCAGGGAACTCAGCCTATTTTCTTCACCATCTGTTCGATGATTTCCGGGCCGAATATCCCAATGTCAATTTTGATTTTTATGAAATTCCCAGCGATTTCGCGATTCCCAATGTCCTGAACCATGTGACGGAAATCGGGCTCATACGCTCCAACCTCCCCGGCTATGCTTCTCTGGCCGTATACCCCTATGAGAAAGAGACAATCGTGGCAATCTGCAGGCCGGAGCATCCTCTGATGCAGAAAGGTGATATGCTTGATATTTCCCAACTGGCAGATTATCCGCTGGCAGTTCCCTTTGACTGTCTGGATCTCGTCCGCTCTTCCTTTGGGCATTGCCTGCTGGCACCGAATATTTCAATTATCACTTCTTCCAATGCAACCGCAATCGAATGGGCCCGCTCCTTCGGCACAGTTGCCCTGGCCTCCCTGACAGCGGCCGATTTTCAGCATATTCATGACCTGTCGGTGAAACATTTTTCGGATGAAAATCTTTTTATTACCAGTGCTTTTATTGTTAATAAGGAATATCCGCTGTCGCAGGCGGCACGGAATTTTTTTGGGTTTCATGGGGTTGATGTTGAGTGAAGGGTGGGATAAGGAGCAATGAAGCTTTGTTATCTGCTCTGGAAAATTAAATTAACAGTAATGTAATTATTATTAGAAAATGGAGGAGTTTTTAGATTCACTTACTTTGAGTCTGTAAATCTCTATAGCCGGCCAGTAATTAAAGTTACTGGCTTTCATTTTGTTTATACTGCATAGTATTGATATTTTGATGCAGATAGAGAGTATTGCGTAGGGGAGAGGAAGATTTTGATTTTAATTCATGTTCCCGCTAAGGGAATGACTGATAGCATCCCGCTCCATTTTTACATTTCGCATATTTCAATCTATGTTCCCGCGAAGGGAACGACAATAGTCTTGCAACATGTTCTACGATCTGCTGTATTTCAATCCACGTTCCCCGCGAAGGGAACGACCAAGACCGACGTTGAAATAGGTCTCATCGCCAGACATTTCAATCCACGTTCCCCGCGAAGGGAACGACTTCTTTCTGGTAAAACGAGTCACTTAGATGCGCCGATTTCAATCCACGTTCCCCGCGAAGGGAACGACGGCGATTGACTACGCTAAGATCCAACAGATGCTTATTTCAATCCACGTTCCCCGCGAAGGGAACGACCATGTGATCGCCTCCTACGTTTATAAATCATGTATTTCAATCCACGTTCCCCGCGAAGGGAACGACAGCAAATATATCCAATATTATATCACAACACAGCCACATTTTTGTATTATTAGAATATTTCCTGCATAATACCACTCAAGAATCTAACCAAACATCTACTCTCTCTCCCCTTTTTGTGCACTTTTTCCGGTGCGAATCCCCCTGGATTTTCATGTGTGCTTCACATTCGCACTACAAAATCAGAGTGTCATCCGCCGCAATTCCTTTATCAACCCCTATATGCTCCACCTTCGTCTTATACTTATTGCCCAGATAATAGAACCTCAGGCTGTCGACCTCTTCATCTATAATCTCTGTCAAAATCGACTTCAGCAGCACACACTGCGCATTGTCCAAGATACACTCAAACACTGAATTTTGAACTCGGCGACCGTAGTTCACACATTGCTTGGCAACCTTTCTGAGTCTCGTTTTTCCTCCGGCTGTCTCCGTATTCACGTCATATGTAATCAATACCAGCAAATTCTCTCCTCACTTCCACAAAAATGGCGGATATGCGTCCAGATCGCCCCGCAGGTGTCTCGCAAGCAGCATTGCCTGAACATAGGGAACCATCCCCCACTCAACCTTTTCCTGTAAATACGGATGTGTCAGGGTTTCCTTTTTCCGGTTCTGCCACTCTGTGAGGAACCTTCTTCTGGCATCCTCCTTCATCAGAACAGCGCCATTTTCCTTTTTCAGGAAATCCCCCCGCTGAACAATTTTTTTGTTAACCATAGACAGAACAAAACGATCCGCCAGTACAGGACGCAGCTCTTCTATCAAATCCAGAGCCAGGGACACCCGGCCGGGGCGCTCCGTATGGAAGACGCCCACATAAGGATCCAGCCCGACAGTTTCCAGCGCGGCTGCAATATTATTTGTCAGCAGCGTGTATACAAAAGACAGCATTGCATTTACATTATCGGTCGGCGGCCTCTTGTTTCTTCCGGAAAAGGCAAAATCTTTCTTCTGCTGCAGAATCATTTCATCAAATATGCCGAAATAAACGCTGGCGGCCTCTCCTTCATAGCCCCTCAGGCGGTCCTTCGATTCGCTGGTGCGGATTCTGAGTGCAGCATCCTTAAGGAAAAGAGAGGCCCGTTTTACTTTCTCCGCATCAATCTGCATACCGTGATCCCGGACAGCGCGCTCCAGCACCCACCTCGCATTGTGTACCTTTCCAGTAATACAGTTTTTTGCAATCTCCAGACTCGCCGCCTCATCCATACACGTTCGGTACTGCTTGTCTCTCAACACTACATTTCCCTTTACTCTCCCCGTTACCCGTGCCAGAAATCTGCCGCTGGGGCTCACAAAGCAAAGAGAAATATTGCGCTCCGCACACGCTCCCATCAGTGCCGGGCTGGTTCCACGGTAACCGAACGAGACGATCCCCTCCAGATTATGGAGGGGAAGGCGCCCTATCTCCCGTTCCTTATCCAGCACAACAATATTTTCACCGTCCAGTGAAAGATAACTGTCTTCTGAAGTCACATATAAGGTGTTCAGCAGTTTTTTCATTTTTCTTCCTCCAGTGCCTGTTTTATATATGCTCCCACCGGCATGGTCTTTCCCAGCTTTGGCAGACAGATGTCTTTCAGGGAACAGCCGTTACAGCTCTTACTCCATCTGACCTTCGGAGTGTACCGCCGCTCATAGTACTGATGCATTTCCTGAAACATATCACGAACCCTGTCTCTCAGGTCATCTGTCATCTCTATGAGCTCACGTCGGCGTGTCTCACCGTAGAAAATAGCTGCTTCCGGTATGACCGTGGAAAACATTTCTTCCAGGCAGATTGTCTGGGCAGCAAGCTGCAGAATATCCTCCTCTGAAATCTTAGGTTTCCCCTTTTTATATTCAATGGGATAAATGCTGTATAACCCGCGATGCCCGTGGAGATGCACCCCATCTTCACTCCGATGAAATTCCACTACATCGCATTCCCCGCTTGCGCCCAGCGTCCGGGAAGAAACAGGCAGAGCCCTCGCAATGAGTACCTCCTTACGGTTTTCCGTCAAATACGGGTCATGCGCTTTTTTGTGCATCAACTCTCCCGTAACTGTATGCACATTTTCCGCCCATTGCTGCTCAATATGAATCAAGGCCCACTGCCTGCGGCAAAACACGAAATGCTGGATACCGGATATCATCAAATAATCTTCTTCCCTATATTCCACTATATTTTTCTATTTACCTCCACACATTCTACTTATATCTTTCTGATTACCTCCACCGTATCCGGAATCAGCTCTTCGTGAACCGTAACCTCATAGTCCTGGTACTTTCTCGGATAGAGAATTTCGTCCTTTTTCTTTACTTCCACGGCCTCAAACAACTTATAAGCAGGACAATCTCCCAATTCTTTACTGTGTTTGAATACAATTAATTCCCGAACAGCCATCTTTCCCCTTGCCGCCGAATGATCGTGTTCGAACATATTGATAATTGCCTCCCACAAGAGTTCCAGATCCTCCTCCGAAAAGCCGGTCACTTTTCTGGCAAGATTGGCAGAAATATATCCCTCCACACGGTAGAGTCCGTAAGGCACGATATTCTTTCTGCCCATCTCCGTACTCTTATTCCCCGCATCCTTTTCCGTTGTAATAGCCACTCGCGTGATCGTCACTTCCTGGCTCACAATTGGGTCAATACTTCGGGCAAAGCCCAACTGCACAGGCCCCCTCACCTGGCCGCAGTTTAGAGAAGCCTTTACAAATGTAGTCATAACTGCGCCAAATGTCCGGATATCAAAGAAGTTCTTACACATGAAATCTCTGATTTTCTGGTCTGCCTCGGGATCATTTTTCTTTAAATCCTTTGTTTTGGACTCGTCAATCTTTAAGTACTCAAATGCCTTGCTGTCGCTCCGGTTCAACGGAATATTCTCTTTTATATAGATCTGGTATCCTTCCTCCTCTTCTTTCACAATCTCCACATAATTACGGATTTTTCTCTTTAAGCAGACATCCGTCACCAGTCCGTATCCGCTCTCTGGATCGATTCTCGGCATATTTCCGGCATCCGGATCTCCGTTCGGATTGCCATTTTCCACATCAAACAATACGACAAATTCGTACCTGTTTTTAATCACTTCACCCATTACTTCTCCTCCTTTTTCTCGAAACGCTTCTGAACCTGATGGTAATATCCCAATATAAACATCCCCTGTTCTTCCAAGGACAATCTCCGCGGAAAGGCTAAAGGACATTCCTCTTCCACCTCGATCATCCCCTCGAGTCCGGTTAGCATTTTTTCATAAAAAATCCGTTTCCCGGTCTCCAATTTTCGGATATGACTGTTTTTCAGCTTCAACAAAATAGGAAATACCGACGCCGGCGCCGCACAGGCCGAGTTAAAATACCGATCTTTAATCGTCGCATTGATTCCAGGATTGGCGTCCTCCTGAATGGCCTCCAGCACAGCAAATTCCCTCCCCAATACATAAGCCACATCCTTACATTGTTCATTTAATCCCACAAAGCACCCCTCCTCTGTCCATTGTTTTCCGTGATTCCGAATCAAACAGGCCTTTATAATCGCCGCGCGCCCACGGGTGATTCTCCCCTGTTCCGCGCGAATCCGTATCAGCACATTGCTGTATAAGCTTTCCGGGTACTTTTTCCCAGACAAAATCGATTCAAACACCGATGCCGCCATGTTGGGCTGCGGTTTCTTTTCCTTGGATTTCTGGTTTACGGTCTCGAAAAGCACCCTCCAGGCACCCGGAAATTCAATTTTGTCCCAGGACGGCCTAATGATTTCCATCTGTTCATAGTGCTTTTTGATATTGGACAAAATTGTTCCAAAGTGATTCTCGTAAAAGAACCTGACCGACAGCCGCGCCGCATTGGGGGCCAGCCCCAGTATGTAGAATTTCTGCTCCGGATTGATCTGGATTCCGTCTACATCAATCCCCCGCCCGGCCTGCAGGTTGGAAAAAATCCCCCTCAGTGCCTCCTGGTTGTCGTCCGTCGGCTCCATTGCCCCCAGAAATAGATCCTGATAGAGCTCCTCGCCATCCTCCGCCCAAAAGAGAATCGTCGTATCTCCCAGCATAAAGATGTATTTTCTCTGAGAGAGCAAGTAACCTAGCGCCGTCGTATAGGCAAACATCGCATATTTCCCGACTGGTGCGTTAAAACTCTGCTCTTTTCCATAGGACTCAAAGGATGGTGCGTTGAAAGACACCAATGCCGCCCCGCTGGACTGTGCGCCCTGAACCCCCCGAATCACAGTATGAATCCGGGAAATCTCCGCCTTCTTTCCGGTCACAAGGCAAATTGCTTGGTTCTCGTTTCCAGCTGCCAAAAGAGCTTCATCCCAGGCATCACGTATATCCGGATCTTCCTGCGCGTACTGCGTTTCCACATAAAAAATCAGATTTCCGCCAGCCGTAATGTCTTCCCAATTCTCAAGCAGTTCCGGATTTTCCTTCGCTTTCATGGGATCCCAATTCTTAAAGAAATTTTTCACCGCCACAGCGGCCTTGCTCTGTACTTGTTCAAGAATGGACTCATGCTTTTCTCTAGCTGCCTGAAAACATTCTAAAACGCGTTTGCCGCTTCCATCCTTATCGATCCCCAGTAGATATTTGGAATTATCACACAAAAAATTTGCCGATACTCCTGAAGAACGGGCCGCCATCTCCGGCACTTCCATCATCTGCGGCACCCAGACCGTCTTTTTTCCCCGCTCCTCTTCCTGCTTGAGTGGAATCAGCCCCAGCAGTCTGCCTTCTGCGTCGATGTCCAGCGCATAGGTCACCTTTGCCCGACACCACCCCTGTCTCGACACTTTTCCCTGCTCCGCTAAAGTCTCATAGTGCTTTACCAACGCCTGCAGTATCATCGAATCACCTCGCAGTCCCTCAAATCCACAACACCCCGGCGCATGACAGCCCGAAAGAACATCGGCTGTATATCCTCTGGATTTGAGTAATCCATGTCGAAGAGCATAAATCCCAGATCCTTTTCTTCCACTACCTCATAGGCTCCATGAATCTCATCATCATAGAGACAGAAATTGACCGGAAATTCCCGGCAGCCAAAATAGGGTGTATGGTAACATTCTCCCCGCTTTAGCCGCCTCGTGATAATGTCCTTAAACTTTCCCGGATTGTCACTGTCATTTGCTCGATCCGTCATTTCAAAATGAGCCTCTATGACATACTCCACGTCCTTTAAAAGCAGCGAAGCTCTCTGGACAATCTCCTCTTTGCTGCTGATGAACAATTCCTTTTTAGCCCCGTTATAGACAGAAAGCGCATTGCTCGCCGAAACCTTGCTCTTGACCTCATTCCGTCGGATAGAGGTGAACTGAATCGGTTTCATGACGTGAATGCGGTCGATTCTCCACGCCAAGCCCGGATGCCAGTAGATGGCCTCCAGAATTCCCCGGGCGGCAGACGGCGTCATGATATCATAGCTGCAACGTTCCACTTTCATCTCTGGGCGGGAAAAAAGTGCATAATCACCCCAGACTTTCACTCTGACTCCCACACTCATCGCTTTCTCTCCCTTCTGTTGTATCTTGCATTTTGTATATTAACAATACGTAATTCTATATTGCTTAATATAAACTCATTTTCTACTTGTTTTTTGATTATGTGGTAGTACATACATTGTCATTTATATCTAAATAATTGTGATATAACCTCTCAACAAATAAAGAATTGTTGCTTTTCAACTATACATATACTTACAAATTTATGATATAGGTAAGGTAAAACTACAGGCTAAAAAATTCTTGAATAAATTTTTGAAATCTGTTACGATGTAAACATAAAAAGAACTATCGTCCACAAGTGGTCTAACCCATGAAGAAGGTAGAAAACACCGCTCTGACACCTGGCAAAGTTTCAAGGGTGGTTTTTCTACATGGCACTACTGAATAATCAGATAAATAAATGTCAGTAGTGCCAGCAAAAATAATCCAAATTGCATCAAATCACCAAAGCTAAATTCGTTCTTCATGAACACCACCCCCATTCTATGTAATATAGATCAACACTCCTGTGGACGATTGTTCTCTGAAACCAATATATCATAATTTACCAAGACATTCAATAAAAAGCATCACATTTCCTTTCTATTTACAATTAACTTTATTGAAATATTGTTTTTTATATGTTATACTATATTTGTCAGGATAAAACCTGTGGGTAGAAACAATAATGTTATGAGTAAAGAAGGGAATACTTCTCAACACAAGAGAAGTAAACTCTTCTTTATTTTTATCACCGTCGTATTTCGCAAGCTTAGTGTAATTTTTCAATCCACAGCGAGAGCCAGAATGAACCTGGCTCTCGCTGACATTTTACAACCACACCCCCGTCCCCAGCTCCACATGAATCTGCAAGCCAGTCTCTTCCGAATAATTCCCACAGTCCTTTAAAACAAAAAACTCTTCTTTCAACTCCTCCGATACCCCAACAACCATCCCGGCGCCATACAATTTTTGAAAAAGATTATCATAAATATTAACGCAATATTGTCCCGCCTCCCGGATTAATTTTTTTGACACCCCTTTCAACCTCAATTCCTCCGCAATTTCTTTGGCACGTTCTTCGATCGGAATCAAAATTGTTTTTGTATTCTGCTCGATCAGTTTAAATTCTCTTCCGACCGTGGAAAAAGCAAACCGGCCTTTTTGGAATTCATCTAAAATATTCTTTTTGTCCAGGGCAGATCCTTTAAAACGATATAATCTGGTAAAATAATCCTGAACCGCCTCGAGGGAAGCTATGTCTTCATGATTTCGGATTACCTGTCTTGCCGTTTCGATCTGCAGTTCCTGTCCTGGAATCTTTCTGGACTCTTCCAACTGAAAATAATAGGCAAAGCTGGTCTGGGCAGGCCGGTTCCCCTCTCTGTTGCACCGGCCTGCCGCCTGTATCATGGAATCCACGCCGGCCAGTTCCCTGTAGACGCTCTGAAAATCCAGATCCACGCCGGCCTCCACCAGACTGGTGGCAATGACAATACATTTTTTTCCTTTCTCTAATCTCTCCCGTATATCTTTCAGGCGATTCTGGCGGTGATTGGGATACATGAAGGTTGAAAGGTGATAGACTCCCTCCCCCTTGATTTTCTCATACAGCTTTTGTACGTTATTTTTTGTATTCAAAATACACAGCGCCTGTTCTTCCGTTCTCAGCCTTTCTAAGAGCTCGTCCTCCGGTATTTTTCCTAAATTTTTAAAGCTGGCTCTCTTGAAAAAGCGAAACTGTTCTTCCATGCGCGGACACAGCTCCGTATAATGCAAATCCTCTGGAAAGAATGGTTTCAAAGATGGCTGAGTCGCCGTACACAGCACAATGCTGCTCTCATAGTGCCGGATCAACTCCTCCATTGCGGCAATACACGGTAATAGATAATCATTCGGAAGCATCTGCGCCTCGTCAAAGATAATAACGCTGTTCGCAATGTTATGTAATTTTCTGCATTTCGAAGATTTATTGGAAAATAGAGACTCGAAGAACTGGACATTCGTCGTCACAATGACAGGCAGATCCCAGTTTTCCGTCGCCAGCTGCTTTGGCTTCAGTTCCTCCGTGCTTTCATAATCAATACCGCTATGATGTTCCAGAACATTTTCTTTCCCCAGAATATCGCTGAATACATTTGCGTTCTGCTCGATGATGCTGGTATACGGAATCACGTAGATGACACGCTTCATCCCATGCTCCGCCGCATGGTTCAGGGCAAATGCCAGAGACGCCACCGTCTTTCCACCCCCGGTCGGAACGGTCAGGCGAAACAGCCCCTTCTCTTTCTTTCCCTGCTCGATACAGTATTTAAGTATCTCCGTCCTTCGCCCGTTGATCGTATCCTTTTCTTCATTTACAACCCATTTCTCGATATGGCGATTCAACTTCTCCAAAAGTACCGGGATACATTCTCCCGCCATCCGGCCTGTACCGCCGTCCTTCATGAAGTCCTCTGTATCAAGATAATCGGCATCCACGAGGCAGGAATACAGCATGCGGATGAGAAAGCTCATGGTAAAGGTAGGATCTGTCTTCCCATCCCTCGTAAAAACAGGGGGTGAAAGAGGAGGTACTGATATCTCCTCTTGATATGCCCCATAGTCTTCTATTTTCTTCTTCATCCTGCCCAGGAAGGTTCCTCTTTCTCCCGTATCCGCGCTCGTTCCCGTGTCCGGAAGGCCGGCGTGATGGCCAGCAATACAGTACGCAGGGGCGACATAGAAACCGCCTTTTTGTTTGCCCAATTGCAGGCATAGTTGTGCTCCCGCCGTAGCATGATCTGCTGTCTCGCCGCTGCCTTTGATACGCCTCTGAAATTTAGCCGAATATTTCCCGATGTCGTGGAGCTTCCCGCAGAAATAGCCCCAGTCTCCATAACCGAACTCATTTGCAAACTTCTCTGCCAGGAGGGCCGTTCCCTCTAAATGATTTTTTATGCTTTGCTCCCGATTTTTATCTTCGCTGATATGCGCAAGGTATTCCATAAGCGGCTCCTTTCTGGCTGAAATTCAGCTATTAGTAGCTGTTCCTGATGTTCTGATTTTGAAAGACTCTTTACATACGCTTTCATTCCAACATAATGCAGTTGCCTCCTCTTGTTTTCCTCTGCTTCATATTTCTCAACTTCTTTGAGGAAATTTTGAACGGTTTCCGGCGCTATGGTGAATAACAGTGCCAGCATATGCTTACAAATCACACGTCTGCCATTCACAAAAGGGCAATTGCAGGTAGATTTTCTTGGATGCTGTTTATTAATATAAACGATGTAAGGCTTAGCACCATTCCCGTTTGCCTCCGTAAATATAGTGAGCAACACCCCAAACACTATCTAGAAATAGGGAAGCAGTGTGATTGTACGGTAGAATTCTATACCTGTAGCCGCTGGAATCCTGAAACCTGCCCATCGCCGAGCCCATAAAGTCAAAGTTTTGTCTTTTTTTCGCAGGATCGACTGTTCCAAAATTACTCTTTATCCGTTTTGTAATAATACATTTGCGGCTTCACATAGCCTCTTAAAAAAGCTTCTCTTTAATAAAAGCTTCTCTTATTGCCTTTTCATTTTACTTTTAAAATAGGCCTCCAATTTCTTGTTCGTAAAGTAAACTCTACACCCGTCCATGCCCCTGCTCAATAAAATGTAGTAATTATTTTTGATATATTCTACCAATAGAGAATCGTCAGGATCTTCTTTTTTTATAGTTTTACCATTCGTGTCATAAAACGAATCCCTGTTAGCGATAAGTTTACCATCGTCATCTATATCAATATCGTCACCAATGATCACTCCGATATAGTTTAAATCGACGCTTAAAACTGCATGTGTACACCCCACCTCATATTTAGAATTTTTCTGTTCCGTCCATTTTTCACTATTTGTATTCCACCGCCGCTTAAAATCGCCTTCTATGAAGTCAAATTTTCTAGGATCCTTTTTTGAAATCCACTCAAATGCATATCCCGATAAGATTCGGCTTCTTTCCGAACCAGGAAGCGACTGCTTTTCCTCTATCCATCGTTCTAATGCTTTCATACTGTGGACAATACCAAAATCATACTCTTCAAATACAGCGGGGTTATAGGATGCCGCCTCAATTTGCAATATATTTTTCAAGGCGCTAATATAATCCTTGCCATCCACCTCCTTAAATTGGCCCCTGATCCGAAACTGCTGTTCAAGCATAAGCTTATCAAACTCTTTACTGCCTCTTTCAAACGTCCCAATGTCGATGTCAGAAGGTCTTATCCTCTGATATTTATCGTAAAATATAACAAGATTATTTGTGATTTTCTTTAATTGCTGGAGCTCGTTATTCTCAATATTGTCCTTATCTAAATGCCTAAACATCCATCCGTCTTTAGAAAAATATTTTCTCAATCGCTGCCCTTCATCAACAATAATCGTATCATATCGCTTGCTTGAGTTTATAATCCCCGCTGCAGTAGCGACATTAACATTTAAGTTTAATTTTTTATATAGACTTCTAAAAAGCTTAGGAAGCGTTTTATTAGGCAATATTACAGCTATCGTTTCAGCAGAGAGCCCCTTTTCATTTACGAGATTATATACAATCGTATTGGTTAATAATGATTTCCCAGTACCCGGTTCCCCATAAACAACGATTCTATTCTGGGGCCTGTCCTTGTTTGTTATAGAATTACAAACAAAATTGACGATCATACGCTGTTGTTCCGACAGCGTTTTGAATGGAGAATAGCGGTATAGTAGAGTCATTTCAATATCTTTGTGGTTCAAAGTAACGAGTCCCTTTTTCTTCAAATCATTCCATACCGGGATAATAATATCACTATACGATTCCATTTTATTTGAATATTCTTTATACTTTTGATATACGCCTGGGTTCAATACCTCCCTTTTTTCAGCAAGAAAGCAGGCAATTAAAGCGGTTTCTAACTCTTTTATCACGCTCGAATTAAATAGACTTCCATAAATAATTAATAATCGCTTTAATCGTTCTCGTTTAATTATCTGTGAATGTTCCTGAAACCTTTCTAAAAATCTGCCAGACTCTCCAATATAAATTTTAGAATTATTATATAAGGCATATACTAACGGATAACTTTTATATGCACGGGCTTCGCCACATACTGTATCAAGCGGCTGACTCCTATATTGTTCATACTTAAGTTCAAAACCCGCAACATCAAAACTGTCAATTCTATAATTTAAGCCCATGATTATTTTTCACTTTCCAAATAAGCAGTATATTTATCACTCTTACCTTTGCATTTCTCTTTTGGATATTTTTTTCCATTTTTATTGATTTTTTCAATAACTGCACTAAAAATATCTATTTCCAAATCATCTGAAAGCATGAGCAGGTATATCAAGATATCAGCAATTTCATCTTTCATTCTATCCATATTTTTTTCTACTGCTTCCTCACTTGATTTCCATTGAAATAATTCCAGCAGTTCTGATGCTTCAAGTGAAATTGATATCGATAAATCTTTTGGATTGTGAAAACTTCTCCATTCTCTTTCGTCTCTGAAATTATTTATTTTGTTTATTAATTCCTGAATATTGTTATCTTTTGTCATAGCTGCTTACTCCCATCTGAATGATGTAATTCATTATTGTATCTATTCCCGACTGAGACTATGTAACTTAAATACCTATATTAAATATTTCTTTATCAAATTCATTTTTCTGAATATTCAAATAATTAATCAGATATTCTGTACTCATTAACCTCCTAATCTTATCTCTTTCTTCTTTTGTCACTTTCTTGTTCAGCTGTTTTCTTAGTAATAAATAATCATTTAGAATATTAGCTGTATATATTAGTGTAGTTTCTATAGATACAATACCTAGCATTAAAGAATCAATATAACTTGCAAAAACCCCAGGAGTTTTTATCGAATTATTACTTAGGCCAATATAAAAACTATGCACACTATTGGACAGCATATTAAATATAGCAGATTCTAAATCTGGACTAAAAATATCGACTCTTTTCCTTTAAAAAAATTGTTTTCCCGAAAGTATCATACTTTTTTCCTTATTACTAGCGTTTTGATATATGCTACTGTTCTTAATTTCTTCTCTTAAAAAACTAAAGTCATTAAGCCTCATCATAAAACTATTCATAGGAAAATCAAATTTCCGAAAAATATCTTTAATATTTTTATCATAATTTAAGACTTGTAAATTATATCTGAAATTCACCTCTTCTTCAGATATACCTCTTTCCGCAATATAAAAATATACATTCCCGCAGTCCATTATATTTCTTGCCGCCGAAGCAATTAACGCAAAATCTAATTCCGTATAATCTTTTAGACCTATACAAAATAATTGAGTAATGCTATTGCAATGCAACAAGACTTTTTCCACAATTTTTTCAGCCTCTGCTGATCTTAATGTTGTCGCTCTTTTATTATCAGTAATCAAACTAACTTTCTTCCCAATTTCGTATAACGCTTTCAATTCTTCCAATCTTATTTGGACTTTATCTGTACTCATGCTTTTTTCTCGTATTCAAATTAATAAATGAAGCCCAAAACTAGGCTTATATATTCGCTTAAATTGCCCAAAAATTATGCTTTTTTAACCTTCTTCAAATTGTTTTACTAAAATAGCAAACATTAAGCTATACCCTTATATATGTTTCCAAGTGCATTATTTTTTCATTAGTATCTCTCAGTTCAGAATTTTTAATTATACATGTTCTGCTAATGACACTTCAATATAGCTTTCCTCTCTTACCGTTAATTCGCGCAGATACTCTTACCCGTTATCAACACTATAGATACCACAGAAACAGATCACAAAGTCATGCTTTAATTTTGATTCATTTATATTTTTATACAGCTTACACTTAATACAATTCTTTCATATCCTCATAATCGCTTTCCTGTTGCCGTACTTACACGCTGCAACAGGACAACGCATTTTGTAAATCATTTACTGCATAGCCTTTTACTATGTAATCTCGAAGAACTTTATTTGCCCATTTGCGAAATGCAATACCACGTTTAGATTTTACTCGATATCCTCCAGAAATAATAACATCCAAATTATAGTGAGCAACCTGCCTCACTACAGTTCTTTCGCCTTCTTTTTGAACTATCGCAAAATTTGCGACAATTGCGGACTGATCCTGCAATTCCTCTTTCAAAGCATTGTTAATATGTTTTCCAATTGTTTTTACATCACGCTCAAATAATTCGGCCATCTGATTTCGGTTTAACCATACCGTATCCTGTTCCGGCGTAATGGGTACTTCTAACACAACATTACCATCTGTAAATAAAACAATTACCTTTTTATCCATTGTAACCCTGTCCTAATTATTTTGCATTACCTTTTTGCTGCAACAAAACTTCAATAAAATCGCCAGCCTATATTTTGAAACATCGAAACCCGAATTCAAAATCTTAACCATACCATAATCCTTGAAAATTATAACTACAAGAAACATTCTTTTCGCCAATAGCACTATATTTTGTGCTTAATCCCCTCTATTTTCCCTTTAAACCACAATTCCGCATCATTATTACTGACTCGACATGCGTTGAAAGGTGGATTTTATACTACATGGCAAAAGTATTTTCATAACATAATGGTACGACAATTTTACCCCTCTTACCCCCTTCCACCCCTTTATGAAAGAAATTCACTCCTTTTAATACACTTCCATATTCTATTTATCAATAAGAGACATAATAATATCTTTTTAACATATCTCTCTTAATAATTGCATAAAGTGAGTGATATCCATTAAATTTTGTATTTCAATTATAGCTCTAAAAACTAAAAATGCTTTTGTAAATTCTTCATAATCCTCCTGCCTATTTAAAGAAATAGTGAGTTGATACTCTTTATTATCATTATGTATTCTGAATTTAAAACTTCTATTTTCAACATCATAGCTATCTGAAAAATAAAATTCTTCTTCATTTTTTTTAATTGTCGCCTCTACCTCTCCCATTGTCATTAATTGCAAATTTAAATTTACAATCTCAATAATATTCCATATTAATTCATAGTAAACTTCCAAATCATCAACAGATGGTATTGTAAATTGATGTTCCATCCTATTCCGTATTTGATTAAGCTTGTTAACAGATTTATTTGGAAACATTCCAATGTCTGATAAAAATTGAGTTTTTCTTTCAAATTTCAAATTGTATTTGTTAAATATACCTTTTAAATTTATTGCCTCAAAGAACATATCAAGTTCACAATCAAGCGCCCTCTTTAAATTTGATATTACTCCAACCTTACCTTTTATATTATTTTCATGCAAATCAATTTGAGCATATTTCAAAAAGTCTTTTGGTGTTATCTCATAGGACGGGATATCAAATATCATACCAGTAGCTCCATCAACAACAAATTCGTCACACTGTAAAATCCAATTGACCAAATCCTTTATATTCTCCATATGTATCTCCCGTAATGCCATATATTCTTCTCATAATCTTTTAATATCTTTCAATAAAAGTATAAAATCTTTTGACAAAATCTTCATTTTCCTCCCCCCACCCCAGTAACCGGAAACTTATATCATTTCAATAAGTCAAAAAACACACCTACATATCCTGTCCAAATCCCTGAATCCCTTTGATTTACTGGTCTTTTCTCGTCAGAAGAGCCACGGTTTCGCAATGCCCAGTCATCGGAAACATATCACAACACCTAACCCTCTCCACCTCATACCCTCTCTCCCTCAAATACTTCACATCCCTGGCCAGCGTAGCCGAATCGCAGCTAACATAAACCACCTTCTTGGGCCCCATCCTGACAATTGTATCAAGGCAGACGCTGTCACATCCCTTTCTCGGCGGATCCACAACGATCACATCCGCATAAACCTTGTCCTTCTCATACTGTTCCGGCAGCACTTCCTCTGCCTTTCCAACAAAAAACTCGACATTCTCAATTCCGTTCAGTGCGGCGTTCTCTCTCGCATCCTCGATCGCCTGCGGCACTATTTCAACGCCATAGACTTTCTTTGCCTTCTGTGACAGAAACAGCGAGATAGTTCCAATCCCGCAGTATAAATCCCAGACTGTCTCCTCCCCGGTCAAACCGGCATATTCAAGCGCCGTTCCATAGAGCCGCTCCGTCTGGACCGGATTCACCTGATAGAAGGACAATGGCGAGATTCTATACTTTACATTTCCAATATAATCCGTAATATATCCCGGTCCATACAGATTGACAATTTCGCGTCCAAGAATTACATTTGTCTTCTCCGTATTCACATTATAAGAAATGCTGGTCATCCCCGGAACTTCCAGCAGTTTTTCCACAAAAGCATCCGAATGAGGCAGTTTTTTCCCATTCAGTACAAGGCATACCATCACTTCCCCGGTCTTAAAACCCTTCCGGATCAGGACATGCCTTACCAGACCGGAATGTGTCTCTTCCTGGTAAGGTTTTACTCCATACTGGTTCATGAGCGATTTTACTATCTCCAGAATCTCCCCATTCTCCCGAACTCCCAGCAGGCAATCCTCATTTTCAATAATACAGTGGGTTCTTCCCGCATAAAATCCGGCTATCACCTGATTCTCTTTATTCATGCCAAATGGAAACTGGGCCTTATTCCTGTAACGCCAAGGCTCTTCCATTCCAATAATCGGTTCCATCACTACCGGCTTCTGTTCGGCCACGGCAGACAGGCCGTTCTTATCACCCGGTAAATCCTCTCCAGGTAAGTAAAGATTCTCCAATTCGCCGATCCGTTTCAGATTATTAAATACTTTTCTCTCTTTAAATTTAAGCTGTTCGTCATAGTTCATCATCTGAAGCTGGCATCCGCCGCACTGGCGCGCCACGGGACATCTTTCTTTCACACGGCCTGCGGACGGTTCCAGCACCTGTAACAATCTGGCAAAACCATAATTTTTTTTCATTTTCATGGCCTTTGCCTCAATCCTGTCCCCAATTACTGCGTCCTTAACAAACCAGATGTAACCATCCAGTTTTCCAACGCCTTCACCGCTCTCACTCATGTCCTCTATTGTTAATTCAAATACATCATTTTTCTTAATATCCACGCGTTTATCTCCACATTTCCCTTATAATATTTTCGAATTTCCTATCTTAATTGTCTCTGTATCCATACCATCCCCGGATTTGTAGCTACTTGGTATCTGTCTATCTGCTAAATTTATACTTTTCCTGCGTCTAAGTCTTTTCGCCCCTATTTCCCCTGCCCTGCGTCTTCCTCGGTTCTCTATTTTCCTGGGTTCTCCATCCCCTGGGTTCTCCATCATCCCTGGCTCCCTATCTCCCTGAGTTCCCCATCAAAAATATCTCGCTCTCTCACCGCCGATATACTTAAGCCTGGTCCTCGCACAAACCACATGTGCCCCGCCAATCTCCTTCACCGCAATCCTCACCGGAACAGCAACTGCTCTCAAATGCATACCGATTAGCGTATCTCCGATATCAATCCCTGCATGGGCCTGAATCCGCTCCACTGCGGCAGGCGCCCTCATCCCCGCATATGCCGCCGTTGCGAATGAGCCTCCCGCCTTCAACTGGGGAACAACATTCACCATCTCATACCCATATTTTTCTGCTGCCTCTTTTTCCAGAATCAGCGCCCGGTTTAAATGTTCACAGCACTGAGCCGCCAGATAGATTCCTCTCGGAGCCAATTCCTCCATCAGCGCATTGTAAACTGTCTGCCCTATTTCCGCGCTGGAATAGGAGCCAATCCTGTGTGCCGCAATCTCACTGGAAGAACAGCCGATAACCATAATCTGGCCTTTCTCCATTTCCGCCGCATCCAAAAGCTCTCTCACCGCTGTTTTAACCTTGTCACCTATTTCCTTTAACTGATCCGCAGTTTCTGCCTCTTCCGATATTCCTGCCTGATGCTTTTCCTCTACCACAATCTTTTCCTCCACCACAATCATTTCTCCTGAAAATAGAACCTGTCGTTATCAATATCAAAAGAGACGCTGCACTCACTGCAGCATCTCCCACACTTCCTTATCTTAAAATCACAAACTTAAATCAAATAAAATTCCCGAATCCTGTCCATCTTCGACGTCATCCCCGCCAGCATCATATCCGCCACGGTAAATGCCGCCATCATCTCCACAACAACAACCGCTCTCGGCACAATAATCGGATCGTGGCGTCCTTTAATGGTGACCTCTATCTCCTCGCCGTCCCGGTTGACCGTTTTCTGGACAGAGGCAATCGACGGGGTCGGTTTAAAAGCAGCCCGGAATACAATCTCACTTCCGTCGCTGATTCCGCCCAGCACGCCTCCGGCATGATTCGTTCGTTTCCCAATCTTCCCTGGCCCGGCCGTCTCATCCGCCCCAGCCACATTCACCGCCCCGGCCGCGTCCAAAAACTGCCCATCATCCTTTCCCACAGCACAAAACTCATCATTATTCACAGACCCAACCGTCTTAGCCGCCTCGAATCCGTCGCCTATCTCAAATCCCTTCACCGCTCCGATCGAGCAGATCGCCTTGGCCAGATTAGCGTCCAGCTTCTCAAAGACCGGATCTCCGATCCCGGCCGGCACGCCCGATATCACGCATTCCACGATTCCCCCGGCTGAGTCCTTCTGAGCCATCTTCTCTTCCAGAAAAGCCGCTGCCTCCGCAGCAGCCACGGCATCCGGCATATAGAGTTTATTTCGCCCGCATTCTTCCAGATCAAACCGCTCCGGCTGCACCGATATAGGGCCGATGGCCTTTGTATAGGCAGTCACCTTAATTCCCAAGCCCTCCAGCATCTTCGCGGCCACTGCTCCGGCAGCTACGCGGGCGATGGTCTCGCGGCCGGAGGAACGGCCGCCGCCGCGGTAATCTCTAAAACCGTATTTTTCATCAAAGGTATAGTCTGCGTGGCCGGGCCTGTAATAGCCGGCAATCTCGCTGTAGTCCCTGGAGTGCTGATCCTGGTTTCTGACCAGCATTGCAATCGGGGTTCCCGTCGTCTTTCCTTCAAATACGCCCGATAATATTTCTACGGAGTCGCTCTCACTTCTCTTTGTCGTAAACCGGCTCTGCCCCGGTTTTCTTCTGTCCAGGTATTTCTGGATGTCTTCTTCCGTCAGTGAAAGACCGGCCGGGCAGCCGTCCACCACCACGCCGACTCCGGCGCCGTGGGACTCTCCCCAGGTGGTCATTGTAAGTATTCTGCCAAATGTAGAACCAGCCATCCTTATTTCCTCTTCTTCCCACCGGAATTTCCATCCGGTACCTTCGTAATCACGCAGCAGTTCGGCTCATTGACCGCAATGCTTCTGCAGCACATCACCAGCAGTCCCTTTTCATAGTCCACCTCAAAGAAGGAAATGCTGTTGCTGGCGTGATTGATGGAAGCCAGATGCTTCTCATCCGGGAAAACGGCGACATCCTTTGGATAATCTCCGCTGATCGGCAGGCAGCAAAGCAGTGTCAGTACGCCCGTATCGGTATCCCTCCGGTATACGCTGACCGAGTTATCCCCCGCATTGCTGCAGTAGAGATAGTCCTCTTTCGGTGATAACCGGATAGCACAGGCTGCGGTCAACTGGCTCAAACGCTCGGGAGCCGTCGATGCAATGGTCTGTATTTTTTCAAAACGGGGGACGCGGTCCCCTTCTTCATAATCATAGGTAAATACGTCGATTACGTTTTTGATTTCATACATCAGATATATAAATTTGCCGTCTTTGCTGAACAGGAACTGCCTCGGACCCGATTCCAGTTCGCAGCGGAGGGCGTCTACCTGGGTGAGGAGCCCCTTTTTCTCATCAAAACGGTATACCTTTACCTGATCAATCCCAAGATCGGCAACGAGCACGAAATGGCCGTCCGGCGTCCTGGCGCCGCAGCTTACATGCGGACGGAACGTACGCTCCGCAACACTCCCAAGGCCCTTATGGAACACACCGTCCGTAATTTCACCGACGGAACCGTCCTCATTCAGCCTCAGAACCGTCTCTTTTCCGTCGTGGTATCCTGAAACAAAAATATATTCATCGGCCGCGTCCGTGGCGATATGACAGCCGCGCATCGCCTTGATATTCACGCTGTTCAGCCTGGACAGGCCCCCGTTCTCCATGATACGGAAGGAAACAATGCCTTCGTCTGCAATTGAATACAGGGTTCTTCCATCGCTTGATACGGTCAGATAGGAGGAGTTGTCCACTTCCACTTCACACCTGTAATTAAAACAGCCCTTAGCCACATCCACGTCATAAACGGTGATACCCTTAGCCTGTCCGTTGTATGAATAAGAACCTACGTAAGCCATGTATTTATTCTGCATCTCTTTTCCTCCTCATATTCTGTCCCTTTAATTTGTCGGCCGCATGTTACCTTTCCCTGCGGTTATCTGTGTTCCCGCGCGCCGGTCCGGCTGCTCTTTCCCTCTATTTTACCAGCACCGCGTCATTTTTGCACCCACTTTAATCAGTTTTCGGGCATTTTTTACATCTATTATCATCTTTTTCATCCCTGTTGTCAATCGCCTCCTGAGGCAGGCCCGTTTTGCTTCCAATCCCTGCCATACGGAGCCTTGCCTCCCCGCCAAAATCCTGTCGGAACGGCCGATAAACACACTTCGACATTTTTCTCCGAATTCCCCCAAAAACTATTGACAGCAGTCGCAGTTCCTGTATAATGATACTTGCGCTATGTTTATTATTGCTAAACTTTTAAGTTAATTTTACATTCATTTAGTAATGGTAAACTTTTTCCTTATAATAACAGAATTAAAACGCAAAATAAGAGTACGGTAATAACAGTGCGGTTATCACGCGCTGCAAAAAGCATTCCGCACGAAAGGAGGAAGCCGTGAATATCGGAGCCAAACTGAAGGAGCTGCGGACGTTAAAGGGACTGACCCAGGAAGAACTGGCGGACCGCGCGGAGCTTTCCAAGGGATTTATCTCCCAGCTGGAGAGGGATCTGACCTCTCCGTCCATCGCCACGCTGATGGATATTCTGCAATGTCTGGGCACTACCATCGGCGAATTTTTCAATGAAACGCCGGAGGAACAGATCGTCTTTGGAAAAAGTGATTATTTTACCAAAGAGGATACGGAGCTTAAAAATGAAATCAAGTGGATTATCCCAAACGCCCAGAAGAACATCATGGAACCAATCCACCTTGTCCTGTCGCCCGACGGCTCCACCTATCCGGACGCTCCGCACGAAGGAGAAGAATTCGGCTACGTACTGCAGGGCAGTATCTCCATCCATCTGGGGAACCGTACTTATAGAGCTAAAAAAGGGGAATCCTTCTACTATATAAGCGACAAGACACATTACCTGTCGAGCAAATCGGGGGCAGCCATCCTATGGGTCAGCTCACCGCCAAGCTTTTGATCATTATTACACACGGAGGAAAACTATGAGCCAGCCATTAATTGATTTAGTTAACATAACCAAGAGCTACGACAGCAATGTTGTCCTTGATGATCTCTCCCTCTCCGTTAAGGAGAATTCCTTCGTCACCCTCCTCGGCCCCAGCGGCTGCGGCAAGACGACCACCCTTCGCATCATCGGCGGTTTCGAATCCGCCGACAAAGGAAAAGTGATTTTCGGCGGAAACGACATTACCAAACTTCCGCCCAACAAACGCCAGTTAAACACCGTATTTCAGAAATACGCTTTGTTTCCCCATATGAGCATTGCCGACAATATCGCATTCGGCCTTAAAATCAAGAATAAACCCAAGCAGTATATCGATGATAAGATCAAATACGCTTTAAAACTTGTCAATCTGGACGGCTTTGAAAACCGTTCCGTCGACTCGCTCAGCGGCGGACAGCAGCAGCGTATCGCCATTGCCCGCGCCATCGTGAATGAGCCGAAGGTCCTGCTTTTGGACGAGCCGCTCGGAGCCCTGGACCTCAAGCTCCGCCAGGACATGCAGTATGAGCTGATCCGGCTGAAAAATGAGCTGGGAATCACATTTATCTATGTAACCCACGACCAGGAGGAAGCGCTGACCATGTCCGACACCATCGTCGTAATGAACCAGGGCTACATCCAGCAGATGGGATCCCCGGAACAGATCTACAATGAGCCGGAGAACGCCTTTGTAGCCGATTTTATCGGTGAGAGTAATATTGTGGACGGACTGATGCTCCACGACGAGCTGGTGGAAATCTTCGGCGCAAAGTTCCCCTGCGTGGACCGCGGATTCGGAGTAAGACAGCCGGTGGACGTGGTCATCCGCCCCGAGGACATCGACCTTGTGAAACCGGAGCTGGGAACGCTGGAAGGCGTTGTCACCCACCTGATTTTCAAGGGTGTACACTATGAGATGGAGGTTACGACCCCCGACGGTTTTGAATGGCTGGTTCACAGTACGGATATGTGCCCGGTGGGCGAGAAGGTCGGCATCCACGTTGATCCTTTTGATATCCAGATTATGAATAAACCAGCCTCGGAAGATGAGGAGGCGGTAAGTATTGATGAATAAATCTGCAAAACGGCTTCTGGCCGGCCCCTATATTGTCTGGATGATCGGTTTTACCATCATCCCGCTTCTGCTGATCGTCTTCTACGGCCTGACCGACAAAAGCGGGGCGTTTACACTGTCAAACGTGATGGCAATCGGTACGCCCGAACACGCCAAGGCGCTTTTTCTCTCCCTCGGCCTGTCGCTCTTAAGCACACTGATCTGTCTCGTGCTGGCTTATCCACTGGCCATGATTCTTCGTAAAAAGAACATCGGACAGGGCAGCTTTATGGTGTTTATCTTCATCCTTCCGATGTGGATGAATTTCCTGCTGCGCACCCTGGCCTGGCAGACCCTGCTTGAAAAGAACGGCGTTATCAACGGCATCCTGAACTTTTTCCACCTGCCGAATATCGCCATCATCAATACACCGTGGGCCATCATCCTGGGCATGGTTTACAACTTCCTGCCCTTCATGATTCTCCCCATTTACAACGTGCTTGCCAAGATCGACGACAACACCATCAATGCGGCCAAGGATTTGGGCGCCAATGAGTTCCAGACGCTTACCCATATCTGGGTTCCCTTAAGCCTGCCCGGCATTATCAGCGGCATTACGATGGTTTTCGTTCCCGCCCTGACCACCTTCGTTATCTCAAACCTTTTGGGCGGCAGCAAAATCCTCCTGATCGGCAACGTCATCGAGCAGGAATTTACAAAAGGAAGCAACTGGAACCTGGGTTCCGGACTCTCCCTCGTGCTGATGGTATTCATTTTACTGAGTATGGCCCTCATTGCCAAATACGATAAAGAAGGGGAGGGTACTGCATTCTGATGAGAAAATATACGTTAAAACAGTTTTTCCAGGATTTTTACCTGGCGCTGATCCTGATATTTTTATACGCTCCCATTGTCACAATGATGGTTTTGTCCTTTAATAATACAAAGTCCAGAACACTCTGGGGCGGCTTTACGACAAAATGGTATTCGCAGATGTTTGAGAACCAGGCAATTATGAACGCCCTCTACAACACGCTGCTTATCGCCTTCGCCTCGGCGCTCATTGCCACGATTATCGGAACCGTGGCCGCCATCGGCATTAACAGCATGAAAAAAGTGCCGCGCACCATAGTCATGGGCGTGAACAACATTCCGATGTTAAATTCCGAGATTGTAACCGGAATCTCCCTGATGCTGGCGTTTATCGCCTTCGGCATCTCCCTGGGATTCAAAACCGTTTTAATCGCGCATATTACCTTTAACATTCCCTACGTCATCCTGAGCGTCATGCCGAAACTGAAGCAGACGAACAAGTCCACCTATGAGGCGGCGATGGATTTGGGCGCGGGCCCGGTGCAGGCATTTTTCAAGGTGGTCTTTCCCGACATTATGCCGGGAGTGCTGTCCGGTTTTCTGATGGCGTTTACCATGTCGTTAGACGACTTTATCATCACCCATTTTACCAGGGGCGCGGGGATCGACACCCTGTCCACGCTGATTTACAGCGAGGTGAGACGTGGTATTAAGCCGTCCATGTACGCGCTGTCCACGATCATTTTCGTGACGGTCCTGGTACTTTTAATCATCACTAATTTTTCTCCGGATGAACCGAAAAAGACCGCGGGAACGATTTCTCCGGATGAAAGTATCAGACGCAGGAAAAGAAACAGCAACATTAAGCGCGGCGTACTCGGATTTGCCACGGTAGTGATCATCTGCGTGGTCGGTTTTACCACCTATGGGCGTTACTCCACCAAGCATTCCAACGAACTTTTCGTCTACAACTGGGGCGAATACATCGATGATTCCGTCATCGAGGAGTTTGAAGCGGAGACGGGCATCAAAGTCACCTATGACCTGTTTGAGACAAACGAGGAAATGTACCCCGTCATCGAGGCCGGAGCGGTAAATTATGATGTCGTCTGCCCGTCCGACTATATGATTCAGAAAATGGCCGAGAACGGCCTTCTTGCCGAGATTGATTTTGACAATGTCCCGAACCTCGCCAACATCGATCCCAAATTTATCGAAATGTCGCGGGAATTTGACCCGGAGAACCTTTACTCCGTACCATACACCTGGGGCACCGTGGGAATCCTTTATAACACTAAAACAATCGAGGAGCGCGGCCTTCCGGTTCCCGAAAAATGGTCCGACCTCTGGAACCCGGCATACAAGGGAGAAATCCTTATGCAGGACAGCGTCCGCGACGCCTTCATGGTAGCCCTGAAAGCACGCGGTTATTCAATGAATACCGAAGATATCAATGAGCTTCAGGCTGCCAAGGCCGATCTGATTACACAGAAACCGCTCGTCCAGGCATATGTCATCGATCAGGTACGCGATAAGATGATTGGCGGCGAAGCGGCCCTGGGTGTTATCTACTCGGGCGAGATGCTCTACATCCAGGAGGAGGTGGAGGCCCAGAATCTCGATTACACCCTGGAATATGTCCTTCCCGAGGAAGGCACCAACCTGTGGATTGATTCCTGGGTCATCCCGGCCGGTGCAAAGAATAAAGAAAACGCCGAGAAATGGATTGATTTCCTATGCCGTCCCGATATCGCCCTGAAAAACTTTGAATACATCACCTATGCAACGCCGAATAAGGCGGCCAAGGCTCTTCTGGACGAGGATATGCAGAACAACAAAGCCGTTTTCCCGGATATGGATAAGCTGGACAACTGTGAAGTTTACCGTTATCTCGGTGATGAGACGGATGCGGTTTATAACAATCTGTGGAAAGAAGTAAAATCAAACTGATGGAGAAGACTTGAAAAAGCGGCAGGAAAAACGTACAATCATACTTAGCCGGCCGTTTAAATTCTTCATTCTGTAAACGATATGGCCGGCCAAACGTTTTAATGCAGAAAGCATGGAAAGGAAGGCATAACATGAAAATTGCAGTACCTTACACAGACGGCCAGGTGTTCCAGCACTTTGGCAAATCAGAGTATTTTAAAATTTATGACACGGTGGATGATGAGATCCTCTCCTCCGAAGTAGTCGATACCAATGGAAGCGGCCATGCCGCTCTGGCAGACTTCCTCGCGGAGAGAGGCGTTAACGTACTGATCTGCGGCGGCATTGGCGTCGGAGCCGTGGCTGCCCTTAAGAATGCGGGCATCCAGATTCTGGGCGGCGCTTCGGGTGACGCGGACGAGAGGGTAGCTGATTTTCTCGGCGGAGCGCTTCACTTTGACACAGCCGGTTCCTGCGCTACCTGCACCTCCTCCTGCGGCCACCATCATGAGGACGGCGAGGAAGAAGAGTGCGACGGCAATGTAAGCGCCTGCGGCAGCTCCTGTTTCTAAAAAACTGTAGAATGCGAAAAGAACATAGGGAAATAGCCCCGGAACGATGCGGCAGGCAAGACGCTGCATCGTTCCGGGGCTATATTATGTTGAAGTTCCGTTCCGTCTGTGGGGGGGACTCCTAAACTGCAGCTACGGCATATTCTTAAACCCATGCGATGTAGCAACCGCCATCACCCGATCCCTACTTTTCACTTCTCCCTTTTCAATCAGCTCTCTCAGTGCACCTAAAATCACCGCCGAAGAGGTTTCCAGGTAAAGCCCGTATCCTGCCATCTCCCTCACAAGCCCCATCACACATTTCTGCGGAACGCTCACCGCCGTTCCCCTGCTCTCTCTCACCGCAAGTTCCGACTGGTAAGTCACGGTCCAGCCGCCGATGGAGGGCGTCAGATCGTCGTCACCGGTAAACTGTCCCCTGTAATCCTCTCCTGAGAGCACGCGGCTGATTCTGGCTATTGGCTCCACGGCCACAAGGCGTGGTATTTTATCGATCCATCCCGCCTCCCTCATCTCCCGGAATCCCTCATAGATTCCCCACAGCAAATCTCCTCTGGCCACGGGAATCAGGATAACATCGGGAAGTCCGTCTTTTCCGAACGCTTCATAAGTCTCATAGGCAATTGTCTTATATCCCTGAATCCCCCATGGATTGCTCCCCACAGGATGAAGCAGATAATTTGTGGTGATATACCAAGTGCCATCCTTCTCCTTCCGGTCCATCAGCTCATACCGTTCTTCCGGTGAACCCGCTCTCACCAGCCTGGCTCCCGTGGATGCGATGGCGGCCTCCCATACCGGGCTGACCGACCCCAGCACCACAATATCGCAGTTCAGCCCCGTAAAGGCGCTGTACGCCGCCACCGAGGCCCCTGCATTGCCGCTGGATGCGGCGGCAACCGTCCTGATCTTTCTCTCCATTGCCCTGCTCACTACAAAGGGACTGGTCCTGTCCTTGTGGGAACCTGTGGGGTTCTGGAACTCATTTTTCAGATAAAAAGAAGCGAGCCCCAGATCCTCCGCCAGTCTGGGGACCTGAATGAAAGGCGTTCCTCCCTCTCCCATGGAAGGTATTTTCTCATATGGCAGAAAATCGGCGTAGCGCATCATCCCCTTTTCTTCTTTCCTGATACTGCCGCCTGGCCTGTATTTGAAAGCGATGCTGGCATAGTGGCCTTCTTTCGCACAGCAGGGGCATCCCGTCGGATAATCTCCCACCTCAAATGATTTGTGGCAGCGGATACAGTACATTCCCTCGATCCTGTCGTTATATTTTTCCAAAGTTCTCCTTCCCGGCCATTATCCGGCCTCATCCTCCAACAGTTCAAACGCCGTCTCCGCAAACAGGGCAGCCCCCAGAAACAGGACCGTCTCATCCAGTCGGAACCGCGAATTGTGAACCCCGTATGCCTTACCGTCGATCTCGCTTTTCATCGGGCACTGCAGGTAAAAATAGCACCCCGGAACTTTCTGGAAGAAAAACGCCGCATCCTCCCCTCCCATCTCCGGGCGGGCCATAATATGGGTATGGCCTTCCCCCAGCACCCGGTCGGCTGCATCCAGAAACCGCTCCACTACTCTCCTGTCATTGACAAGAGGAGGATAGGGATACTTAAATTCCAGGTCGTAGTCTCCTCTCATGGCCTTCACCGTATGATCCACGATCTCCCGGATCCGCGTTATTACATAATTTCTGGACTCTAAATCCACATTTCTCACCGTGCCGATTACCTCGGCCGTATCGGGAATAATATTATTCGCCCCATTGCCTGCCTTTACGGTTGCAATGGTGATCACGGAAGAGTTGAATGGCGATACCTCACGGCTGATAATATACTGCAGGTTATTGATCACCAGGGTGGCAATGGCGATGGGATCAATGCACAGATCCGGGCTGGCTCCATGGCCGCCCTTTCCTTTTATGGTCAGATAGAGCTGTTCATCGGACGCGCTGGTGTTCCCATAGCTTACTACCACGTCCCCGTTTATGTAATCTTTCCCCTTATTCGACACATGCAGAGCCAGGATATAATCCATCTTCGGATTTTCCAGCACGCCGTCCTTTACCATGGGTTCGGCCCCGCCCGGGAATTCCTCCCCCGGCTGGAAGATAAGCCTGACAAGGCCCGGTATCATTTCCTCATGGGCCTTCAGCATTTTTGCCGCGCCCAGCAGAATTGCCGTATGGGCGTCATGGCCGCAGGCATGCATGTTTTCATTAGTGGATGTAAACGGAAGACCTGTCTCCTCCCTCATCGGAAGGCCGTCCATATCGGCCCGGATTGCAATTGCCCTGCCTCCGCCTCTCCCAAGATCCACCGTGATACCGGAGTGGCCTTCGTAAGTCCGGTAAGCAATTCCCATCTCTTCCAGACGTTCTTTTACATAGCAGACCGTCTGCGGAAGAACCAGGCCAATCTCAGGGATTTTATGCAGGTCTCTGCGCCAGCTGACAATTTCCTCCGATATCTCCTGCGCCTCATGGCGAAAATCTATCTTCATCAGGTTATTCCTCCTTCATGTATCTTTCCTGTTTTTCTATTAGAGCGCATTAAAACGGCCCGTAACCAACCGTTGCCGCATAAATCAGAAATACAAAAGCAACCGCCCACCACATAAAGAACATGGGGGCCATAAATTTAATCCATTTTCCAAAAGAAATCTTTCCCATTGCCAGAGCCGCCATGATGGTGCCGCAGGTCGGCGCCACGATGTTGGTAAAAGAATCTCCAAACTGGAATGCCAGTACCGCCGTCTGACGCGTTACGCCGATCAGATCCGCCAGAGGAGCCATGATTGGCATTGTAACCGCCGCCTGGCCGGAACCGGAAGGAATCAATACATTGATGATATCCTGGACAATAAACATGCCGCAGGCGCTGAGACTTGCCGGAAGTCCCCTTAAAAGCCCGGCCAGGAAGTTAATGATTGTGTCGAGTATGCTTGCATTCTGAAGAATCAGCGTAGCCGCGCTGCAGAGGCCGATCATCAGGCATGCATAAAGCAGGTTTCCGCATCCTTTTATAAATTCATCCGCAATCTTTCCCGGCCTCAAACCTCCGAAAATTCCGGAAAGTATTGCAACAATCAGGAAAATAGCGGCCAGTTCATCAATATAAAAACCAAACTTGATAACGCCGACAATCAATGCCACAATTCCGCCGACAAAGGTGAGCAGAACGAGCTTATGGCGGGTGGTCAGCGTCGGAATATCATTGACGTCTATGCTGATCTGTTCCCCCATATCCACGCCGTACATATCGCTGCGTTCCGGATTTTTTCTGACCCGCATTCCGTACCAGGTCACATAAGCGATGCTGACCGCCAGCAGGGCGATAAAAGCTGCCATCCTGAGCCCAAAACCGGAAAACATCGGAAGACCGGCAATCCCCTGGGCCACGCCTACGGTAAATGGATTCGTACATCCTCCGGCGTAACCGGCTCCGGCCGCGCCGTAAACCATTCCAATGGCGGTGATCGAGTCAAATCCCATTGCCAGACATACGGCAATTACAAGAGGTACAAAAGCCAGGAACTCTTCAAAATTGGCTGCAAAACAGGAACCCAGGCCAAATACCGTCATACAGACCGGAATCAGCAGGATTTCTTTTCCCGACATCTTGCGGACCATATTTCCCATCCCGGTTTTGATCGCTCCCGTCGCGTCCATAACGCCGAAGGCTCCGCCGATGATGAGCAGGAAAAAGATGACATCTCCCGATTTCTGAAGTCCCAGTGTCAGGGACATAAAAATGTCGAACGGTTTAACTGGATTTTGTGTTACATAGTGGAATGTCGTGGGATCTACAACCATGCGCCCCGTGACGGCATCCTCCACCCTCTCAAATACACCTGCCGGCACGACATAGGTGGCAATTGCACTCAATAAAATAATCACCACAAGTATAATGACCGGATTCGGCGCTTTCAGTTTGAATTTCTTCTCCTTTTTCTCTTTCATAGTTTCCCCTTTCTTTTCTCATATGGAATTTTACCTGTCTGCCCCATCAATACTTCCTTTGTCAATAAATCCTCCCCTCTACTTTGTATTTGCCGACAGCAATATCTGTTTTTTTATTTTTACGGCATTTCTGCCGGTAATTGATCACGGCAAAGGCCGCCGACAGAAAGAAGAATCCCGAAGCCATAAAAAACGGCAGCTTATTCCCCATGCTGTAAATAAAACCTGCAAAAAGCGCTCCCAGTACTTTCCCACCAAACAAAAATGATGTGAACAAGCCCGATATAGTCCCGCTGTCCCCGGAAGCTCCCTCGTCCGTCACAAGCGCCTGCTGCATTGGAACGTACAGGGAATTGAATGCATAAAAAATAAAGTTTCCCATTATGTAAAATGATACATTTTTGATAAAGGGAACCATGCCCGATGTGACTGCGCATAAAATCAGAACGGGTATGATTGTCTTTCTGGAATTTGTCTTCCGTATCATCCAGAGTCCGACCGTAAAATCCACCACCAGCGCAATCACTCCGATTCCGGCCCGGATCAGGCCGTTGTAGTAATTCGGCAGATTGAGCGCCGCCTTCACGTAATAGTTATAGGCATTATCGTAAGCGGTCGTGGCAAAGCTGGACAGAAATACGGCCGTAAGGAAAATCAGGGAAGACACCCGCAGGGTTCCGGCCTTTTCTTTTCCCTTACCCGGCTGCTCCGCCGGGGCCCCGGGCCGCTCCGGATCCCTTAAGGTAAAACAGATTGCGGCGAAGGATACAAGCATTGCCGTAACCTGAAACCTGAATACCAGCATAATTGAAAAAGTGCCGATCATTCCCCCGATGGAATAACCCACCGCGCAGCCGATGGTGGCAATGGCCGAATGATACAGCATGAAACGGTACCTGTCCGCTTCCTCCGTCACGTCCATCAGATAGGACATCGTACTTACTGTACTGGCTGAGCAGGCCACCCCGGCCAGCATTCTCCAGAGGACAATGCCCGTCTGGGTCACCGAAATGCTGAAGAAACTCTGGGCAACGGCGTGCAGCAATATTCCCAATGCAAATACTTTTGTGCTTCCTATACGCCGGCACATCTTCCCCCAGAATGGGGAAAACAAAAAGGATGCACCTGCCATGGCGGCAAAAGCGACGCCAAACATATAATCCGGCATTCCCAGTTCCAGAAAAAGAGCCGGAGTGACGGGATTGACACAATTTGATATAACGGCAAAGGCGAGATGAAAAATAAGCAGGCGGGTTGCGGACGCTCTGCGGCATCCCATTTTAGAGTACGCTGTCAAATTCAGCCTCCTATCTACTGAAGTGATCCTGTTACAATTCACAGCCCCAAAACCGCAGCGCCGCCAACGGCAATACGTTTCTTGAAATATCAGTCGTGATTTGTAACATTATCTTTGAAGTTAATTTTTTGTTAATTTTGTTTCCCGCCTTTAATTGTAGTATAATGCCTTTACAACTATATGTAAAATTGATTATTTAGCGAACAGTAATCAATTTTTTCAATAACCTTTTATTGACTTAACGCAGAAAAGTTGATACCTTTAATTTATCGTAATAACTGCAGAATAATATGGAAACTGCGGAACTAAGGAGGCGTACAAACGTGAATATCGAAGATATAAAAACATTCCTGTATGTGGCAAAGGAAAAAAATTTCAGCCGGACGGCGGAACTGCTGTACATTTCCCAGTCAGCCGTCACCGCCCGGATCAAATCCCTGGAAAGTGAGCTGGGATGCACTCTTTTTGATCGCAATAACTCCTCCGTCAAGCTCACCGCCCGCGGGCATCTCTTCCTCAGATACGCTGAAAGTATTGCCGGTCTCGAGGATGAAAGTAAGCGGCTGTTCCATCTGTCGGAAAAGTATAACTCCTTTCTGACACTGGGCGCCCCGGACTCCGTCTGGCAGTTTCCGCTGAAGCCCTTCCTCGGCGTCATACACAGTAACCACCCACGTACCGCCCTGAAACTTGTCTGCGAGCATTCTATGGCAATCACAAATAGTGTTATCGATTCCGTTATCGATCTCGGTGTGACGATTGAAGCTCCGCAGCACAGGCTCCTGGAAACCAGAACGCTCTGGTCCAGCCGATATATTCTTGTCGCCAGCCCCCTGCTGGAACTGCCCTGCCCCTGCTTTACCCCCGAAACGGCCGGACAATTTCCCTTCATCGATATGCGCTGGAGCCACAGCTTCTGCGCCTGGCTGGAGCTGACTTACCGTGCCAGGATTTATCCCTATCAGACCGACCGTATTTTTCTGTTCCTGAACATGCTTCTCGGCGGCCTCGGCGTTGGTTTCCTTCCCTCCCGGATTGCATCTTCCTTCCTGGAATCAGGGCAGCTCATCGAAATACCATACGCGGAATCTGAAAGAGGTCCGCGTGAAGAGGGCTTTCTCATCTATTCCCCAAAACGGGCGAAAGAACTGGAGCTATATATTGAGGAATTTATGAAATTCTCTTTACTGTAAAACAGCAGCACAACTATCTCCTGTATACCACTCTTATTTTTATGTGGTATGCGGGAGTTTTTAATTTGACGGAACATTCTCAGAATTTGTTACTGATCACTCCGTGCCTTGACAGACGACAGCAGGTGGAAAAAAGTGGATTTATTGTACTCTGTTGTAAAAATTGCCGGATTACAAGCCTGTTTTATTCTTTACCGGGAATAGTTATTGTATAAAAGGACGAAATTCAAAAGAAACTCTGTCAGAGCTGGCTATTTTCGACAAAAATTTCAATCGACTTTCGGCATGAAGCACAATTGACAGCGAAAAAGTAGTAGATTACACTTTATGTATTAAATAATACATAAAGTGTACTGCGCAGAACATTTTGCCTTAAGGAGGTAATCAACCAAAATCATAAGGGGAACAAAATTCAAAGTGAACATAAGAAATCACGGGGAATACCGGATTTGTCCCGGTAAAGTATGATACGTAAAGGAGAAAGGTATGACGCTGACAGACGTTTTAATCGACTTTTCAATGATCAGTATTCTTCTCGTAGCGGGGGCCTGGCTGACTGGAACCGCACGGATAGGCCCCCAGAAGTCCTCCATGCTAAGCACCTTCGAACCTCTGACCAGTGTTGCGGCGGGCGCCGCCCTCTTCGGAGAACCGGTAACGCCGCGCACGGCGATTGGAATAACGTGCATCCTGTGCGCCGTGCTCCTGCTCGCCCGCGGTGAAAAGAGCGGGGACGATCGCAATAAGTTTTGACTTATTAAATGTGCAATGTTAGAATTGTTAATAAAGAAGCTGATATGCGGCGTTCCGGCCCTGATAGCGGGCCGGGACGCTTAAGTGATATTGGGAGGAATACTCCAGGCCTCAGAACACAGAGGAGGAATACAAATGGCAGATTTTATTAACAGGGTAACGGCACATTTTGATGAGCTGACGAAGTCGCATAAGGAAGTTGCGAATTATTTTCTGTATAATCTGGATAAAGTAGCGGTGGGAACACTGGAAGATCTGGCCGGACTGGTCGGAGTCAGCACTACGACGGTAATACGTTTTGCCAGGCAGCTTGGCTATGCCGGATTCACGGATCTTCAGAAAGATGCGCAGAACATTGTTTTAAATAAAGATTCCCTCCCCGGAGAAACCGACGGCGAACCGGGAAAAGAGAAGGTAAACAGCAGACTGGCGGCATCCTTTGAGAGAGAGATCAGAAACATAGAGAATACAATGAAGGATCTGAAGGAGGAGGAGCTTGACCGCGCGGTCGGACTCATGCAGTCCGCGGATTCTCTTTATATTATGAGTATGAGAATGGGATTTTCACTGTCCTATTACGCCTTCGCAAGCTGGGGACGAATCAGGAAGAACCTTCATCTTATCCGTTTTACCGGAATGGAATATCCGGAAGAAATGGTGAGCATGAAGAAGGGGGACGTATGTGTTGTCTTTGCCTTCCCGCGTTTTACCTCCCTTGCGATTCATCTGCTGGAATGGATGAAGAAGAAACAGATAAAGGTAATTCTGATCACATCCGCAACGTTTGTGGCTGCCAGGGAATACGCTGAGATTGTACTTCCCTGCCGGGTGAAAACCGCATCCTACCAGAATTCGCACGTTGCGCCCATCTGTCTGATCAATTACTTTACGATGGCCCTGACCGCAGAAAACTATGACGAGGCCGCCGAGCTTTTAAGGGACACGGAAGAACTTCTCGGCCCTGCATTCTATATTGGAAATTGACAGGAATCGGAAACTGAAAAGAATACGCTTAAAATCCCCTGCATACCGAACGCTTTTATGATTCCGGTACACAGGGGATTTTCCTCCTATATAAATCCGTATTCACTTTTCGGCCATATGCCCATCTAAGCAATTTCATCTATCCTGCTTTCCAGCTTTTCAATACAGCCGTCGTCGCCAAACCCGATCTCCAGGATTTCATCCGCTCCTGCAATTTCAAGTATTTCCCTTCCCGCCTCAATTCGCTGCGGATCGCTGCAGAGATCGGTTTTTGTAATCACGCCAATCACCGGCTTTCCGCTGAACATGGAACTCATCCTGGGTGAAAATGTATTCTGTTCGTCGATTGCGGACAGGAGAAGCAGGATTACGTCCGCCTCCACCGCAGTGACAATCAGCGCGCTGTAAAACTGTTTCTGTTCCAGATATTCTCCCGGGGTATCCACAATCCCGTCCCCTATCACCTGGATAGACTGGGTTTTCTGATACCGGACCGTCTCCCTCATCAGACGTTGTCCGAGCGTCGTTTTCCCACAGCCTATCTTTCCAATCATCATAATCTTCTTCATGGCCTAAGACCTCGTAATTTCCGTCATCGTAAAATGAAGTGTCTCTCCCAGAACGCGAAGGACATCTTTTAACGCTGCGTCCACCGCCGCCACATCACCGCAGATTACAAGGGAACCGGAGAAACGGTCCACAAATACAATCTCCACCTCGGCGGCTTTTGTCGCCACGTCGGCGCCAATGATGGCCGCCTCGCTGGGAGTGATGGTCAGAATTCCCAGAGCCCCTCTGGTTTTGCTGACAACGCCCAGCTTCTTATATAAATCATCATTGGGGTTGGCAATCAAATGAGCCATTGTCACCTGTTTTCCGGGAACAAACTCCTGGATAATCCTCTGTTTTGAATCAAAGGGATTTTGTTCTGTCATACCGCCGTCTCCTTTACAGTAACGCCTCAAAGATCTCTTTCCGCGGACTTGGAATTACGGTGCTGGTCACAGCCAGGCCCTTCTCCTCGCCCGTCGCCATACCGCAGCGCACGGCCTCTTCCACCGCCGCCACTTCTCCGGTGAGAATTGCAAAGGATTTTCCTCCGATTCCCACGCCGAGACGGACATCCATCAGTGTCACATCGGCCGCCTTAGCCGCCGCATCGGCCGCATAGACCGCAGCCGTGACGCTGAAGAATTCCATAACGCCGACGGCATTCACCCCATCGGGCGTGGTGGAGAGATTGATTGCCTGAATTACCTGCGGATGAACGCGGGGAATCACGACAGAGTCCACAAGATGGGCGTCGACTACTGCGGCTCCCGCATCCAGGGAGGCGTTTACCGCGGCTACGTCGCCGTAAAACAGGATCGTATATTTACCGGGACACACCGGTTTTGCGTATAAAAGTGTCGTGTCCGCCGCCTTCAGGACCGCGTCCGCCGCTTCAATTCCCTTGGCAATACTATTGCTTTCAAGGATTCCGATTGCTTCCATTCTCTGTATGCTCCTTTATCTGAATACTGTCTGTTGCGCAATGCAGTACAAAATATGGTAACTGTTCAGTAGGTAGTATTCCGCAGGGTGTTTTCATGCGTTTTTGCATGAAAATCCCGAGTTTTGCCAGCGCGAAACAGCGTTTTTTGCTGTTTCTGTGCATCGCGAAGCGGTAATTGTGAAGGTACTGAATAATTACAAAATATGGTAACTTCTTAAGGCCTGATTTCCAGGTACTGTTCCTCCAGCACCGCAACTCCGCTTATGGAGGCGTGCAGCGCAGAACCGAGACTTCCCTCCGGGCAGACTGCAATAAGCTGTCCTTCTTCCACCCGCTCGCCGTCCTTTACAATTGGCTGCGAAGGCGCTCCGATACTTTGGCGGAGAGCCAGGCGGACCGTCCCTGATAATGCAGGCGTAATCTCTTTCAACTCATCAATCCGGATCTCTTCAAATGCCGCCACCCCGGCTCTGGACGCCACCCTGGCCGTGGGCGCCTTGCGCATATTCCGGTTCGGATCCGGCTTCCACTCACCTTCGGTACGCTGGTAGCGGATGCCTGCCCCGGCCAGTTCCCTCTTCAGCAGGGAATTGACTTTTCTCGGCTGCAGTCCCATCGGACATGCGTATACTTCACAGATTCCGCACTCACAGCAGAGCGCCGCATTCCGTACATCCTGATCGTCCAGTATCTCCGTCAAATCGCGGCAGGAGGAGAGTTTTCGCATAATCCGGTGCGGTTCCAGCGGATGGCCGAGCAGCGCCCTTGGGCAGAGCTGGGAACAGAAACTGCACTGGATGCATGCCGATTTGGCACGGTTTAACATGTGTTTCAGCGTGACTTCGGAGCGTCTGGCGATACTGCTGTCCGTAGAGAGAACGATAAGCCCCGACATGGTCTTTGTCACGTGCGCAGACTCCGCCTCCTCCTTTGTCATGAGTTTTCCCATCATTGGGCCGCCGTTGACCACCACATAGTCCGAAAGCAGCGGGCCTCCCGCCAGTTTCAGGCACTCACCGACCGGTGTTCCGATCGGCACCTTTGCAATCACCGGATGTTTCACTTCACCGGTCACGGTCAGATACTTCTGTGTGAAAGGTCTTCCCTCCATTGCCTCGTAGATGCTGTACAGCGTGGCGACGTTATTTACAACGCAGCCCACATTCAGCGGGATTCCCGCGGGCGGCACCACCTTTCCGGTCACCTCGTAGACGATGGTCTGCTCATCTCCCGCCGGAAAAAAACTCTCAAGACGGTGAAGACGGACCTCCGAACCGAGTGACCGGATTGCCTCCTCCAGGGCTCCTATTTCTCTTGTATAGGATGCTTTAAGCGCAATGACACAGCCGCCCGCGCCGGTCTCACGGAGCAGCATATCCGCTGCCTTAATCAGTTCCCCGGCCTTGTTTCTCATGAGATAGCGGTCCGTCTGCAGAAGCGGCTCACATTCAGCTCCATTGATTATAATTGTTTCAATTGTTCCATTATATTTCGCGTGGGTCGGGAAACCGGCTCCGCCGCAGCCGATTATTCCGGCCTGATAGATAAGTTCCGTCAGCTGCATATTACTCACCCTTTTCCTTTGAGATCTCGAGGGAATCGATAATGCCGACAATAGCGCTGTCAATTGGAGAGTCATCAGAACCGATCGCCCGTCTGGCCGTACTTCCGCTTACCACCAGAACCTGTTCTCCAATTCCCGCTCCAACAGAGTCAGCCGCCACAAAGGTAGCCCCGTTTCTCCTGTTTGTCGTCACTTCCCGCACAATCATCAGTTTATGTCCGTTCAGGGCCTCTTCCTTTTTCGTTGCCCAGACATGGCCTACTACCTGACAAATCATCATATGGCCTACCTCCTCCCCTGCCAGAGGACTTCGATTCCCGACTGGCGCAAAACGTCTTTTGCCGAAGGTGTCAGAATGACTCCCTTGGCCACCGTAAGCGTTGATTGTTTTTCGGACGCAAGCCGGCGCGCCACCGCCTCGGTGATCAGCTTTCCTTCAAAAACCGCACCGCCTGCGGCAGGCTTCGGCGCTTTCCTGCCCGCTTCTTCTACTGCCATGGCGGAAATTTCTTCACATTTGCCGCTTCTGCGTGCCTGCTCTGGGCATATGTCTCCCAAAACCCTCATTCTGGCGGTAGCATTCTTTGGCAGCATACACGCATTGGCCTCGTCAAAATCAATGTGCATGGCAAGCGCCGCCTGGCTGCTGACGCGGCAGATGACATTTTCAAGTGTTATCTTCCGCTCTCCGCCGATGGTTACGGAAACTCTCTGTCCATCCATGATGCCGAATTCACCGGCCTCGGGCGGCGTAATATGGATATGGGCCTGCGCTATGATCACGCTCTCTTTTGCAAATATCATTCCTTTGGGACCGATGATATACACATCGCCCGCTCCAGCCAGATCTCCCGACATGCAAACCGGCGCGTCGATTCCCAGCGCCCTGCAGTCCGTCAGAGACAGTTCCGTCTGGACTTCCTCTCTCTCCGGTCCCAGCACCGCCACATTTTCAATTCTCCCTTTGGGCGTCACCAGGGTGACCCGTTCCTCACTCAGGAACTGTCCCGGCTGGGATAACGGCCTCTTTGGCGTCAGCCTTGCCCCGGCTCCGAACAGCTGTCCGACCGCCTCTTTCGTCAGATGGACGTGCTTGGCCGAAACCTCCACCGGAAAATCGAGAGGCAGCTCCCGGCCCATCATCTGTTCTCCGCATTCGGCAAGAACACGGAGAATAATTTCCTGTATCTGTTGTCTATTCATAAAATCCTCCCAGGGATAAAGCGGGATTACTATCCCACGCGTCACTCTAGAACGTGTTTGAAAATTGCTTTCCGTAAGCTGTGCGTCACTCTTTGTGGGATATTTGGCTCAAATGAGGGCAGCGTAGTGGGCTACGGCAACTGAATTTGGGCCAAATCTTCCGCGAAGTGGGGCGTGCAGATTGCGGGAATGAATTTTCAAACATGCTCTAATGTAATCCGGATACAACACGGCAGAAAAGAATATAGATGCCGCTGCTCAGCCGGTTTAAGTGTTCAATAATTCCAAGCGGATCGCCCTGCGGGAAAGCGTTTGCCGCGCTCAGCTCCGCCTCCCTTACCTGCGTGCGGAGAAGATTCAGTTCAAGAGCCGTTTCCCCCATCGTGCAGTCGGGAATCGGGTGCTCTATCCCGAAGTACTCCTTCACATTGTGGGACATACGCCTGATTTCACTGTGTTCCAGTCCAAACAGCCGCACCTCGCTAAGAGGCTCCTCTTTCACCTCAGCCCCGAGGATTTCCCTCAGGTACTGAAGGACACTGTCCAGCTCCCGGCAAAGCTCCCGATTATCCTGATTTTTTGCCTGCATTAGCAGTACGCGTGCCTGCAGCCCGTCTATCCGGCCGCGGAGTTCAATGCGCGGATGGGTCTTGGGAACCAGGAGGTTTCCACGCAGATGGGTCATATCCTCCGGTTTTTCACCATAGCCCTCACCGGTAGCAGCATCAATATATGTGCGGCCTCCTTGTTTTTTGATTGGGGTCCGGGTCATTGCGGCATGAGATGACGGGTTCACGCAGTCAAATATCAGTTCCACGCCGCGGTCACGGAGGAATTCTTTTGCCGACGGTGTGACAAAAGTGCCCTGCGGCACCCGGTATTCCCGGTCGGCCCGGGAAATCTGTTCCGTCCTTAAATCTGCTTCCGTCAATACTTTCATAGTTACATTCCCTATTCTTTAAACACTGCTGTTGTAACGGTCCGGACAAGTCTGAACGGTTACCTTCCCAGCGGTTACCTGCTGTTCTGCTAACTCTGCCGCCCGGTATCCTACTGTCGATGTCCACAGGTAATATCCCGAGGTACACGGCGCGAAACGGTGTTTTTTACCGTTTCTGCGCATCGCAAAGCGTGTTGCTGGTCACGGAGTGGACAGTAACATCCTACTCAGCGTTCTGTACCGGCAGAATCAGTTCAACCTCGCCGTGCGGACGCGGAATTACATGTACGGATACGAGTTCTCCGATGTTTCCCGCTGCTGCCGCTCCCGCGTCGGTTGCCGCCTTTACGGCTCCCACGTCGCCGCGTACCATTACCGTCACAAGGCCGCCGCCCACATGCTCTTTTCCGATCAGTGTCACGTTGGCCGCCTTCACCATTGCATCGGCTGCTTCGATTGAAGCAACCAGTCCTCTTGTTTCTATCATTCCCAGTGCCTGTAATGCTGCCATGATTTACTCTCCTTTATATTGTAACTATTCATTACCTTTATAGTTACTGTTTTTGTGTATCGCGAAGCGTGTTATTAGTAACAGTTCAGCCATGGTATATTAGTTGTGCGGCGCGAAACGGTGTTTTTTCCGTTTCTGTGCATCATTTTGTTGCAGTTTGGCCGAAGGCTGAACCGAAACTCCTGTTACTCTACATCCAGTTTCGGCAGAATCAGTTCTACTTCTGCATGAGGACGCGGAATTACATGTACGGATACGAGTTCACCCACGCGTCCGGCTGCTGCCGCTCCCGCATCGGTTGCCGCTTTTACGGCTCCTACATCGCCGCGTACCATTACCGTCACAAGGCCCCCGCCTACATGTACTTTGCCGATCAGAGTTACGTTTGCCGCTTTAACCATTGCATCGGCTGCCTCAATCGAACCAACCAGTCCCTTTGTTTCTACCATTCCCAGTGCCTGTAATGCTGCCATAATCTTTTCCTCCTTGGATTTGTTTCATTATTATCTCTTTATTTTTTATCTATTTTCTGAATTAGTGTTTCGCCCGCAGCCGTGCAATAACTGCGCGTGTAATCGCTTCTATGTCTTCTTCCCTCAAATCCTCCGTGCAGGCCGGCGCCGAAGAAGAACAGGAACACTCTGCCGGAGCGTTTTCCCTCAAATCTTCCAGCTCACAGAGACCGTATGCCACGCGGCGGATATTGATCAGGTTGAGTGGTGTAATATTATCTGAAGTTGCGCTGCCTCCGACGGCTCCGCAGCCCAGTGTCAGCGCCGGGGCCAGTCCCGTTGTGGCTCCCACGCCGCCGAGCGCTCCCGACGTATTGACGAGAATACGGGAAACCGGCTTTTTAAGGGCAAATTCCCGGACTACTTCTTTATTTTTCGTGTGCAGTGTCATCGTGTGGCCGGCTCCCTCATTTTTCAGGATTCTGATGCAGAGTTCACACGCCTCTTCCCAGCTTTCTACTACAAAGTAAGCCAGTATCGGACAGAGCTTTTCACGGGAATACGGGTTCTTCTTGCTGACATCAGCCGGATCCTGGCGTGAAACCAGAAGGCGTGTCCCTTCCGGAATCCGGATTCCCGCCATGTCGGCAATCTTTTCAGCCGTTTTTCCTACAATCTTCGGATTCATTGTGCCGTTGGCACGGAGCAGAAAACCGGACAGCTGTTCCGATTGTTCCGGCGTCAGGAAATAACCTCCCTGCCGTTTCAGCTCCTCCTCCACCTGGCTTGTGATGCAGCGTTCTGTGACGATTGACTGTTCCGAGGCACAGATTGTGCCGTTGTCAAAGGTTTTCGAGTCCATAATGCGTCGGATCGCCGCCGGAATATCGGCCGTGTGCTCAATGTAGGAAGGGCCGTTGCCCGGTCCAACCCCAAGGGCCGGATTGCCGGAAGAATATGCGGCATGTACCATGGCCTCTCCGCCTGTGGCGAGGATGATGCTGACATCCGGGTGTTTTAAGAGGGTGTCCGTCGCCTCCATGGTCGTGAGGCTGACGCAGCATACCGTTCCCTCCGGCGCACCTGCACGCTCAGCCGCTTCCTTTATAATTTTATATGTCTCTGTGATACAGTTTTTAGCTCCCGGATGGGGGCTGATTACAATGGCGTTTCCCGCCTTGATGGATATGATGCTCTTATACATTGCGGTTGAGGTGGGATTGGTGGATGGAATCAGAGCTGCCACAACTCCCATCGGCACACCGATCTCGCAGACTCCCTTGTCCTTATCCTCCCTTAAAACGCCTACCGTTTTCATATCCTTTACGGATTCCCAGGTAATCCGGCTGCCCAGTGTGTTTTTCAGGACCTTGTCCTCCCACTTGCCAAATCCCGTCTCCTGTACCGCCATTTTAGCCAGTTCCTCTGCATGCTCCATACATGCTGCGGCAATTGCCGCACAAATCGCATCCAGCTTTTCCTGAGGAAATGTGGAGAGTGTTTTCTCCGCCTCTTTTGCACGGGCTACCAAATTCCGCACTTCCTGGATGGATTGTAAATCACGATCCAATGTCAATCTGATCACGTCCTTTCTGTACATTCCTTATTTCTCAGTATGCCAACGGCTCCTCGGCTATCCGGCATACCGTCTCCGCAAATGCCTCACACGCTGCAAGGCAGGCCGCCTGGCTCCCGCAGAGCAGGCCTCCCGCAAAGTTGGTCTCGGTCGGCGGGCCGTAATACGTTTTAAGCTCCACATCGGCCGCTTTAAGCGCCGCATCCAGCCCCACCGTTGCCTCCAGGGGCGGGGCAATCAGATAGGCCATTGCCGTTCCCTCCGGTACCCCTGCCTGGGCGGACAGATAAGAACCGGTCCGTGAGATGCAGTGGGCAAAGTAAACGATGGAACCATCCTCGTTGGCCGTATAAAAATGTGCCTCGTTTTCAATATAGGCAATCGCAGCCTCCAGGCCGCTTCTGACCTCCTCGGGATTCGGGCCTGACAAAATGCCGATGAACTCTCCGGCAAGAGCCGTGTTTGCATTGGCAGAGCCTGCATACATGCTCTTTGCGTATGCAACCGATACATCTGCCTTTTTCGTAGCCTCATCTAACGCTGCATAAGATACGTCGTCGCAGTCCGTCGTAAAAATTCCAAGACTGCGATCCTCCGGACGGATGTCCAGGTTCGCACGCAGCATCGGATCGGCATTTGGAAGAATGTGTACGCCGAGCACCTGCGTGCCGATTTGTTTTGAAACCATATTTCACCTCCCGCCTTCGAGAACAAATACGCGGAATACGGCCGTGTGAGCCGTATCCCTGTCTCTACTTTTTCAAATCCACTCCGCTGGCCTGTTTTTCAAGAATCAGCGCCAGCAAATCCACAATGTAAGCTCCGGCCTCCACCGCCGGGACGCCGTCCTTATGAATGTTGGAAACAACGGTTCTCCTCGCCTCCGGCATTCCCACTTCAGCGTGATAGGCGATATAGGCGCTCATACTCTCCGCCGTTGCCAGTCCGGGCCGTTCGCCGATGAAGGAGCAGACCACCTTCGCTCCCACCAGTTCCGAGATCCGGTCCTGGGCTCCTACGCGCCCGTATTTCACAAAGATTGGTGTTCCTGCCTTCAGTCCCTTTTCCTTCAGCCCCTCCATCACAACGGGCAGGATACGCGCCGCATTGGCTTCGATGGCAGAGGAGGAAAGCCCGTCGCTGATAATAATCTGGACATCCGGATGGGAGACACACTTTTCCTTGATATATGCCTTTGTCTCCTCATCGAAATCCCGCCCCAAATCAGGTCTTGTAAGAAAATTGTTTTTATCGGTACAGCATGTGGCCACCGAAAACAATCCGAGCTTTTGAATCAGTTCCTCACTGACATCCATGAGCACCGCATCCCTCGCCGCAGCATGATCGGCGCGAAGTGTCAGGAGCGTCTTCGTCTTCAGCCTCGGACCCGACCGGCCGACGCCGATGCGGGCCGTCGTTTTGCCAATCATCCGCCGCAGGGCGTCGGGATCCTGCGGATTTTCCAGAAGCGGCGCTTTTCTGTCCAGCTCTGGCGGAGGCTCTGATATCAGTCCATCTCCGGCGTCTTTCCCATCCGGTTTTCCCGGCGGCATGCTGCCCGCAACCTCTTCTAGCTCTTTTTTCGCTTTCTGCCTGGCCGCTTCCCGGGCGGCGGCCTCCGACTTGGCCCGCAGGCTTCCGCTTTCAAATCTACCATCTCCCTGCAGTTCAGTAAGGATTTCCTCTGCAATCCGGTCTATCTCTGTCTGCCTCAGCATGCGCTCACCGTCCTTTCTTCGTAAATATCGTCGGATCCCCGGCCAGTTTTGTCAGCCTGCCGTTTTCCATGATTCCCATCCGTTCCAGCCACCGCTCAAATGCGGGAATGGGATGCAGTCCCAGTATCTCCCTGATTGTGCCGATATCATGATAGGCGTTCGTCTGATAATTGAGCATGATATCGTCGCTGGTCGGCACGCCCAGAATATAGTTGACTCCGGCCGCTCCCAGGAGGAGGGACAGGTTTTCAATATCATTCTGATCCGCCATCATATGGTTTGTATAACAGCAGTCACAGCCCATGGGCAGTCCGGAAAGTTTTCCCATAAAATGGTCTTCCAGCCCGGCTCTGATTACCTGTTTGGAATCATACAGATATTCCGGCCCGATGAACCCTACCACCGTATTCACCATAAAAGGATGATACTTTCTTGCAAAGGCATAGCACCTGGCTTCCATCGTCACCTGATCCGCGCCCCAATGCGCATTTGACGACAGCTCGCTTCCCTGCCCGGTTTCAAAATACATCACATTCGGCCCGGCCGCCGTTCCGTGGGTGCGCAGAAGGTCTAACGCCTCCTCCACGGTTTCCGATGAGAATCCAAAGGCCCGGTTGCCTTTTTCACTTCCTGCAATCGACTGGAAAATCATGTCGCAGGGCGCTCCCTGACGGAGGGCCTCTATCTGGGTTGTAATATGGCCGAGCACGCAGATTTGTGTGGGGATTTCCAGCGAATTCCGCACCTCATCAAACCGCTTCAGAACCTCCGCCAGACTGGAAACCGTATCATTGACGGGGTTCAGCCCAATCAGGACGTCGCCGCAGCCGTATGAAAGTCCCTCAAACAGGGAGGCGGTGATTCCTTCCACATTATCGGTCGTATGGTTCGGCTGAAGCCGTGTTCCCATGATTCCCCGCTCACCCACCGTTGTGTTGCAGCAGGCCGTGATGCGGATTTTACTGGCTCCGTATATCAAATCCATATTTGTCATGAGTTTACAGACGGCTGCAACCATCTCGGCCGTAAGGCCCCTGGAAATCCGGCGGATTGTGCTTTCGTCGGCATCATAGGACAGCAGCCACTCCCTCAAATCACTGACCGTCCAATTTTTGATTCCCTGATAAATCGTCTGGTTGAGGCCGTCGATGTTGATTCTCGTAACCTCATCTTCCTCATAGGGCGCCGCCGGATTCTCATACAGCTCCTTAAGCGTCATACCCGCGAGCGCTTCCTTCGCGGCAATCCGTTCTATATCCGACTGCGCCGCCACGCCCGCCAGGATATCGCCGGACTTATGTTCTCCGGCCTTTGCCAGGACTTCCTTCACCGAACCGAAGGTGAAGGTCTGCCCCGATAGTATTGTTTTATATTGCATATGTACCTCCAAGGTTGTAGTTACTGGTTGTTACTATTCACAGCCATTATTCCGCCAGGTGTTTTCACTCGCTTTTTGAGTGAAAATCCCGAGTTACACGGCACGAAACGGCGTTTTTTGCCGTTTCTGTGCATCGCGAAGCGTGTTACTGTTCGCAGAACCGCGCTTTTTTGCGGGGCTGTGAATAGTAACTACTGTTTGCAAAACAGCGGCTGTGAATCGTAACCGTGTGTAACCTGTCCTCACGTCCCGTCAGCCAAAAATCAGGGTCTTTACAACCACCGGGATGACAAGTCCGTTCATAATGGGACGTCCAAAATCCACAAAATTGTTTTGTTCGGCCTTCACGGTATCCACCGCCACCACAGGTCTTTTCCCGGCCATTCTCTGCCGTATTATCTGCCCCAGGGCCTTGGCGATATCCGCCTGCACGATCAGAATCAGCGGGGCGTCACCGGGCAGCGCCCGTGAAAGGGCATCCGCCGTCACCTCAGCCAACTGCTTCATCTCCTGATAATCGGGATCGTTTCTGCCCTCCAGCGCCAGCGCCATGCGCGACGCGTCGTTCTGCTCCAGAAACCACTTTGCTTTCTGATAGAGCGTCTCGCCGTCACCGTTCCAGCACTGTGTTTCTTCTTCCCGTGACAGCTTTAGCACCGGCACATTTTTCATTGGAAACAGCCCGTCCGTGTAGGCAATTGTGCTGCCGGAAATCGTGGTCGTATAACTTCCCGCTCCAATCACAGTAGCGCGTATCGTTTCGGCTGCGTCAATAACACGGAACGCCTGGAACAGACGGCCCCGGCGGATTGCATCTCCTAACAGCACGCCGATATCCCCGTAGGCAAATGGTTCCCTGCCCGGCTGGTAGATACAGTCCGCAACGCCTCCCGAAAAGCAGACATAACGGACGGCCCGGTCGGCCGGAAGTTGAAACAGTGCAGACCCCGGCGTCCTGACTTCCTCCAGAAGAGGCGTTGCCTCCGAGGCTCCCAGCATCTGTTCCAGCACCTCGCTCATACCGTCACACAACTTTTCTAAAACTTTCCGGGAGGCCGGTTCCCCTTCCCGCAGGCTCAGATGGCAGGCCTGCGCAATCCGCCCGGCGCTGGGACTCACGTAGGCAATCCTGCCCTGTTCGTCCACGGTTACCTGACGCCCTCCGATATCGAGGCATCCCCTTGCACGCACCTCTCCGCCATCGAAAAGAACCACATTCGTCGTTCCCCCTCCGATATCCAGGTTGACGACCACGGCTCCGTTTTCCTCTGAAAACCGTTCCGCCCCGCTCCCCTGGCCCGCAATCACGGATTCCAAATCGGGTCCGGCGGTCGACACTACAAAATCTCCTGCAAAACCGCTCAGCCGTTCCAATACCATCCGCGCATTCTCCTTGCGCGCCGATTCTCCGGTAATAATGACAGCCCCTGTTTCCACCTGTTCCGGCATTACCCCGGCCGCCGCATATTCTTTTTCAATAATGATGCGAAGGGCATCCCCATCGATCAACGACTCGTCAATCAGGGGGGTCCTGTAGACGGGACTCTGGTAAACGACTTCCTTGTCAATAATCGAGACAGCAGGCACCGAAAAATACCCGGCTGTATTTTCGACGGTCAGGCGGCTGAAAATCACCTGTGAGGTCGAGGTCCCAATATCAATTCCCGCGCTGAGCATCCGGGTATTTTCCATTCCCCACTCTCCTTTCCAAAAGCGTATTCCACTGCTTTCAAACATCCTCAATCGATATAATCTTAAAAAAGCAAAAAAGACCCAGAGTGCGGAACTGCCGGTTCCTCACTCTGAGCCTTATTGCTGTCACACCATACCCTGTTGTATGATGAAAATATTTAATTTGGGATTACTGGAACTATATGTTTTATTATATCGCCAGGGTATGCAGGATGTCAAGATGTATTTAGACAATAAGTAATGACCCCCAGTTTGTAAATTCGTGGATTTACCTGTATACTAAAGTTTGTTAAGAACAAAGGTAACAGGGATTACCGCATACAAATGGAGGTCATCAAATGAATTATAACACAGTTTACGTAGGAATGGATGTTCATAAGGAAAGTTTTTCACTTTGCAGCTTCACAATCGAAGAAGACAAAGCGTCCCATGTCCAGAAAGTCGAATCGGATTACAAACAAGTCCTAAAATATCTCGAGTTTCTGCGTACCATTTACGGAAAGGATGCGTATTTCATATGCGGTTATGAGGCTGGCTGTCTCGGCTTCACTTTATATCATCAGTTAACGGAACATCATGTTAACTGCGTAATCCTCGCTCCGACTACCATGTTACAGAAGCGTGGGAAGAAAAAAATAAAAACAGACAAACGCGACGCTGCCCTGATTGGCCGCTGCTTGGCCCAGCATAATTATAGCCCGGTCCATGTCCCTACGGAGCAGGATGAAGAAATCAAGGAATATCTCCGGATGCGAACCGACCACAAGCTGGCGCTTAAAAAGATAAAGCAGCAGATCCTGGCATTCTGCTTGCGCCATAATTATCGCTATGAGAGAGGCGGCAGCCACTGGACTCAAACCCATATCAAATGGCTCAGGGCATTGACCCCGGATGGCCTGTACAAGGAGATTCTCGACGAATATCTGTTGACCTTCGATCAGCTCAGCAATAAACTGGAGCGTCTTGAGCAGCGTATTGAGGAGCTTGGGTCCAGGGAGGAATATCGGGAAGATGTCAAAAAGCTCACCTGTTTACTTGGCGTCAAAACCCAGACCGCCTTGTCTGTCATAGTGGAGGTTGGCGATTTCAAGCGGTTTGCGACAGCAGACCGGTTTGCATCGTACCTGGGGCTGGTACCAGGCGAAGATTCCAGCGGGGACGGACGACAGAGGCTTGGCATCACCAAGGCAGGGAACACCCACGTGCGCCGGTTGCTGGTTGAAGCGGCGCAGAGTTATAGCCGTGGGCAAATCGGATACAAGTCTAGGGAATTAAAAGCCCGCCAGAGTGGAAATACACCACAGGTGATTGCTTACGCAGACAAGGCCAATGAGCGCCTAAGGCGGCGCTATTACAAAATGGTGCTTGGACAGAACAAGCGCAGCAATGTAGCAAAAACAGCAATCGCAAGGGAACTGGCCTGTTTCATGTGGGGAATGATGACGGATCACATAGCCTGATACGGTTACAGCACCGTGCGGCTCCGGTCAAGGCTGCTGCGCACCGCCTGCGGCGTCAGGGCCCTGACAGTAACCGCCCGCTACAGTAGCGGGTAAACAAGCCGATGTAAGCTGGCTAGCGCCACATACATCTAGCCACAATCCAAAGTAACAACTGAAGACATCTTGAAAGGGTTTCGGCCATTTCAAGGTTCGGGCTATCTACGCCTCAACTATGTAGGCACAAATATTTGTGATCCACGCAATTAGACGGTAGAGCCCACGGCGGACCATTGACCTGTAGGTAACCAATCCACGAATATCAGAGTGGCCAATGCCGGGAACTGACACTCCGAAGCTCTTTCCAGATGTCTTCAGAAACAAAAAATAAAAGTATGTGGTGAAGTTCCGCAATTTACACTTGACAAAAGTCATTACATATCAGTTGAGATGTAAGGATGTAAAAACGCCTCTGCCAGGTGGCAGCCTCCGGCCTGCGTTCTCATTTCTTGACTACCCTCAGATGGTGTAAAGCTCCGGCCTCCGGTCCTTGTAAGCCGGTAATTTCGCCCGCACCTGTTCAATACGCTCCGTATCAATCTCGGCGCAGATTAATGTCTCAACCTCCCCTGCACTCGCTGTTATGACGCCCATCGGGTCAACCACCACACTCTCTCCCATGCCGTTTACGCCAACCTGATCGCAGGCCACCATATATACGGTGTTCTCGATTGCCCTTGCAGAAATCAGCGTGCGGAACTGGGAGCTCTTAAGCGGACCCGGCACCCATGCGGTCGGCATGATAATGATGTCGGCGCCTTTGGAACGCTGATAGCGCGCCACCTCCGGGAAACGGACCTCGTAGCATACGAAGAGGCCAATTTTACCAAAGGGCGTATCGATCGGCTCAAAAAACTGGTCGCCCGGCTTGTTATCATCGGATTCCTTATAGCCAAATGCATCATAAAGATGGGTTTTCCGGTAGGTGGATACAATTTCTCCGCTGCTGTCAATGACTACGGTGCAGTTATAGTTACGGTCATCCCCGGGGTCTTCCACCTTTTCATTCATGCCGAAGATAATCCAGATTCCGTTGTCCCCGGCCAGTTTTCTCATCTCTGTCACAAACGGCCCGTCCAGAGTCTGGGCGGTTCCAAGGCAGACGGCCCGATCCGTCCCAGTCGGAAAATGGCTCATAAAACATTCGGGGAAAATCATCATGTCCGGCTTATAAAGCTCCATGGCTTCGGCGACCGACTTCTTTGCATTTGCCAGATTCTCTTCCGGCAGCCCCTTCTGTTCAAGCTGCGCTAAAACAAATTTACTTTTCATAGATTTTTACCTCTCTGATTCTTCCTGTCCATGTTACTATTCACAACCCCGCTGAAAAGCGCGGTTCTGCGAACAGTAACACGCTCCGCGATGCGCAGAAACGGCAAAAATGCCGTTTCGCGCCGTGAAACTCGGGATTTTCGTGCAAAATGCGCACGAAAACGCCTCGCGGAATATGGGCCGTGAATAGTAACCTATCCATACCCCCGCAAATAGAAGCCCGCTGCGGGCGGAATTGACATTATTTTACCTTGCTCAGTTCACCGATAGCTCCCTTAACCCCTTCTTTTACAAGGCGCTCCAGGTTTACGAATTTATCAACATATCCGCCTTCTGCAAAGTTTTCTCTCCATTTCACTTCATTGGCATCCATCGCCTTTGCCGCCTTTACCAGCTCCTCAAACTGGGATGCCGGGGCGCAGATAACTCCGTCCACGTCGCCGTAAACAATATCGCCCGGGCGCACTACGCAGCCGCCGCAGTTGACCGGCACGCCGTATTCGCCGTCAAGTCCCTTAAAGGTGTTTGTCACGCAGGCGCGTCCCGTGGAAAATACCGGGAACCCCATGGCGCGGATCGCTCTGGTATCGGTGTTTGGGCCGTCCACAACGATTCCCGCCATTCCCAGGGTTTTGGCGGATAGTGCCACCATCTCGCCAAGGCAGGCAATCCGCTTGTCACCCATTCTGTCTATGACAATCATGGAGCCCTTCGGCGCCAGCTTCATCGCATAGTAAAGCATCGCATTGTCCGTCCCTGGAAGACGAATGGTAAATGCCGGTCCGATGGCTTTAATTTCATCGCTGATTGGGTAAATTCCGGTCATATACCCTCCCTGGACATGGTGTCCAATCTGGGCCGGATCCGTAGTAAGTGCAATTTCAAATAATTCGTTCTGTGTCATGATGTTTCTATCCTTTCTTTTCCTATATTTATTGTTTTTATTTTTAATTTGGGTTATCGGCAGGACTATGGTATTTTAATACCGTCTCGCGCCGTATAACTCGGGACTTTCACTCAAAATGCGAGTGAAAACACCTCGCAAAATAGCCGCTGTGAATAGCAACAAAATCCTCCCAAACGCGCATCAGCCGCCGGCCAAAAGTCCCATAATCGTATTGGGAACAAAAGTTGTAATCGCCGGAATCAGCGACGTCAGGATCAGCGCGATTCCCAGAGGTATGTACATTGGTATCACCGACTTGATAACCTTCTCCGAGGGCACGTTGGCAACGCGAGAGACCGCATAGATGCAAAGCCCGAACGGCGGGGTGCTCAGTCCTATCATCAGGTTCATAACCATCATCACGCCGATGTAAACGGGATCCATCCCGAATCCCTGCGTTATCTGAAGCACGATGGGAGCCGTCAGAATCAGGGCGCAGTTGCTTTCCATAAACATTCCCATAATCAACAGGATGATGTTGACGATCAGAATGACTGCAATCGGAACATTGGCCACCGGTCCCAGCAGGGCAATAATCTTGGCCGGAAGATTTTCAAGCATCAGCGCTTTTGTAAAAATGCCGCCTGCCGTCATGATAACCATAATCGAGCTGACCGATTTACACGTCTCCTTCACGCATTTCCAGAAGCCGCGCCAGGTCAGTGAGCGGTGGAAGATTCCCAAAAGCAGCATGTAAAGAACCGCCATGCCGCCCGTCTCACCGGGGCTGAAGATACCGGAGAGCATGGTAATCAGAATTAAAACCGGAGCAATGGCAATCGGGAGGGCGCGCAGCAGTAATTCTCCCATGGACCGTTCCTCTTTCACCAGCGCTTTCGCCATCGGCGGGTTCACCAGTTTTTTCTTATCTACAAGAAGTACATAGAACAGAAGCATCAGGGACATCAGGATGCCCGGCCCCACGCCGCCCAGCAGCGACTTGACGCTTGAAATCTGTGCAATCGTTGCATAGAGGACCAGAGGAATACTCGGCGGGAAGATAGGGCCCACGGTGGAGGCGGCAATCGTCAGCGCCGCGCCGTAGTCTCTCTCGTATCCCTCTTCCTCCATTGAATCTACGAAAATTGGTCCCAGTCCGCAGACACCTGCGATAGCCGCTCCGGACATGCCGGCAAAAATCAGGCTCAGGACGACTGCGATACGGGAGGAATAGCCGCGTTTTCCCTTTGACAGGGCGCGGGCAAAATCAAACGCCCTTGTGGTCTCCCCCAGTTCACTTACCAGGTTTCCCATCAGAATGAATGCAGGGACAGCCAGCAGAGAGAATGACATCGTGGACTGGTAGAAGGAATAGGCTACCAGTGAAAGTGAAGTCCCCGACACAATATAATAGACAATTGCGGGCAGGCCCATGGCAACGACAATCGGCGCCCCCACGGCCAGCAGGCCCACAAAGCCGAGCAGCAGTAAAATCATATTCATGCTTTCTGTGCCCTCCTCTCCTTAAATATTTCAAACAGGCTGATGCATTCCTGTATAATCCACATGGCAGACCCCAGCACAATCAGATAATGTACATAGCGGATCGGGATATGGCATGCGGCCGTCGTCAGTTTCATTGTTGTGGGAATCAGCAGGGACTCACTGTAAATGACAAACGCGCAGTATATAATGCAGATCGTCTTCCCCGCCACATCCATGTAAAACTTTAATTTTGGCCAAATCTGGAAAAGAATTTCCAGCTGCAGGTGGGCTCCCTCTTTTTCGCACTGTGCCAGATAGCAGAAAATCAGGCCGACAAAGCACAGTTCCGCAACCTCCTCACTCCAGGTTGTCGAATATCCTAAAAAAGTACGGCAGAAAATCTGAATATCAAGAGCCGCGATAATGATGATACACCAAATCCCGCTTATGCCACTGATAAAGTTTCTGAATGCATTCCACGCTTTACCCAGTATTGACATATTAATTTCTCCTTTTCATTCAAAACGGTGTTACTGTTCTCTCTGTGAGCAGTAACAAAATGGTAACATCAGGCTGAACATGAGCCGTGAATAGTAACCTGATTTTACTTGACTGCACGGATCAGATCCGGCATCTCTCCCCAGTCATCGCCGAAATAGTCGTAAACGCTTTCGGCCGCTTCTTTGAATGCCGCCATATCGAGACCGTTATTCTCATCGATAATCTCCATTCCGTTGTCTTCACAGATTTTCTTATATTCCTCCACCTTATCCAGGATGTACTCGTCCATATAAGCGGATGCGTCATAAGCGGCCTGCAGTACTGCCTGCTGCTGATCCGGAGTCAGTCCTTCATAAGTGTTCCTGTTCATCCAGAGGCCATGGTTCGTCGGCAGATGATTGGTCTCCATACAGTATTTCTGAACCTCATATAAGGCATTGGTCACGATTACGGAATACGGATTCTCCTGGCCGTCGATTACATTGGTAATCAGCGCCGTCGCCACCTCAGAAAATGCCATCGGTGTTGCCGCTGCGCCGAAAGCAGTGAAAAGCTGCTGATAGAGGTCGGATGGAACCACGCGGATCTTCGCGCCCTTCATATCACTCAGGTTCTTAATCGGGAAGTTACATGTAATCTGGCGGTAACCGGAGTTAAAACTGCTGAGCAGCATAACGCCGTCATCTTCCAGCGCCTCATTGATTACCTTCAGCGGTTCCGAGTTGAACGGATCAAATACGGCGAGCCTGTGATCGGCGTCCCGGTAAATATAAGGCGCATCAAATGCTCCCAGCCTGCTGTCCAGATCACCCGCCGATGACGGGACATACTGGATGAAATCGCAGATACCGGCCTGCAGAGGCTGGATATCGTATCCGCACAGTGTATTATTAAAATACAAGTCAACCTGGATATGGCCTTTTGTATACTCCTTCACAAGATCGGCAAATTTCTGTTCCCACATACCGGCCGGTGAATCCTCCGAATTCTGATCCGTAAACTTTAATATCTTATCCGGAGTGGAAACTGTTTCCACTTCTCCCGACGCTTCCGCCGCAGTTGGGGCTGCCGCCGGAGCGCTGCCTCCGCCTCCGTTTCCGCTTCCACAACCTGCCAGTAAACTCCCCAGCATCGCTACAGTCAGTGTCAATGCTAACCCTCTTTTCATACCTTTTCTTCCTTTCTTTTGTCAAAATGTCTCCGGAGCCTTCTCACTGTTCTCCTTGTTTTCCCCGGAATTTGTCTTCCCTTCTGATTGTTTTTGGAATTCGGTGTTCGGTATACCAAAAATATGTCAAATAAAAGAAGGAAATTTCAATTTCCGTTTGACCACATTATATACCCTTCTCATTTATTTTGCCACTAAAGTTTTAGAAAATATCCTTTTTCTCCATTTTTGACAAAATATTCCCTAAAACTTTAGTTACTTTTAATAAACTCTTCTTTAATTTCCGCATCCCCGTCCTGCGGATCAAAGTTCAAGCGCTCCGGTATGACGAGAAGGCGTTTCTTCCAGGAACCGTAGTGGATATGGAGCAGTTCCTTCCCCTTTTCCAGATCTCCCTCTTCCACACTGTTCAAAATCCCGATGTGATCGGCGGCAAAATTCCTTCCCCCGTGCATACTGTACTTCATGCTCAGCACGGATGAACGGACTACTTTCTCACTGATGCTGTCCTGTATCTTAATCAGCTGGCTGTTGCCGGTAATACGGGCAAAATAGTTGTGGAAATTGGTGTCCATCTTCATCAGGGTGTAGTAATCATTGGCATTGCGCACGGCAAAAAGATCCATCTCCTCGATAATTTTCCGAAGATGGGCAATATGTGCCGGTGTCACTTTTGGAAAAGCCAGTTCAAAGCACAGAATATCCAGAGGTTCACGTATCTCGAATAACTCCAGAATGTCTCTCCACAGAAGGACCGCAATCTTACGGTTCTTTCCGGACTGTTCAATCCACCCCTCATTTTCCAGTGAACGGAGTGCGTCGCGCAGAGGTGTCCTACTGACATCCAGCAGCTTTGAATATTCTCTCTCATTGATAACCGTTCCCGGCTTAATCTGACCGGTGATAATCAAAAGCTTGAGCTGATTATATATTTTAGAACTGTATAACTCGTTTTTTTCGATTCTCTCGATCTTTGTATCAATTTCAGGTAACATAATCGCTCCCTTTTTCCCATTTGTTTGCAGTTTATCCTAAGTGAAACTGTAACGATTATTATACTATTTCCCGCCTTTGCTTGTCAATCAACGATCTGTCAGGTCCGGAAATCAAACGTGGCAGAGGTTCCCTCTTTGTCCGATGTGAGGTAGAGTTTGCCGCCCAGCTTGCCGCGGACCGTCATCCTGACGAGGGACATGCCGAAACCGAAGCTGTCCTCCCCGTTAAAATCAAATCCGGTGCCGTCATCCTGCACGGTGATGGAGGAATACATCTCCCCTTTTTTCATAATCACTCTTATCCGGCCGCCCGCAAGCCCGGTAAACGCATGCTTATAGGCATTAGAGACGAGTTCGTTGACCACCAGGGCGATATCGGTTGCCTTCTCCTGATCCACCGTCAGGTCGTCTCCTTCCAGAACAAGGCTTACGGATGCCCCCGCATCATAGAGCAGAGCCAGATTCTGCCTGAGCTTTTCCAGGAACGGCTTCAGTGGCACCGGGCCATTCTCTCCATAAGTCAGAAGCTCATTAATCGAGGCAATGCTCAGGACCCGGGCCGTATTTTCCCGGAAGGCCTGTCTCACTTCCTCGCTCTCCGTTTTGCGCGCCTGGATATTCATGATACTCGCAATCAGCTGAAGATGGTTTTTAATGCGGTGATGGACTTCACGGCGGGCCGCATCCTCCGGTGACACCTGGATGAGATCCTGTTTTTCCACCCTGCGCGCCAGCGCTTCATACTTCTGTTCCTGCCTTATATCGCGGCTCACATCGCGTTCGCCGATCAGCACGCCGATAAACCTGCCGTCCTCATCCGAGACTGGCACCACATCCTGTCGCACGGTCCGCTCTTCCTGGGTGACGGCCTTGATATCACGCACCGGGGAATTCGTCTCCATGGCGCGGTAGACAGCCGGTTCATCCTCCCGTTTGGCATAACAGCCTACCACGCTTTTCTGGTAGGAGGAGGGCATATGGCCCGGTTCTGCCTGCGCCGCGACGAACATCCGGCCGTCGGAGGGCTGCACGCAGTCTATAAACAGATCAGCTCCTACCAGATCGGCCATCAACGGCAGAACGGCCTCGATCTGCTCCAGCTTATGAAAACCTGATTCGCTTAGCTGTGCGCGGCTTATTACCTCGTCTCTGTTCATGTGATTCCTCCCTGTTCCAACAGTTGTCTGGCTGCTTCATTGACCGAAACCTTCCGTCTATTTGCCTCCTGTGAAAGCAGCCTGTACGCCTCCGGTTCGGTAAGCCTTTTCTGCTTCATCAGATATTCTTTGGCCCGCACCGCTGCGTCCCGTCTCGTCTCCCGCTCCAGAACGGCTTTGGCAATTGTAATGATTGGTACACGTTTCTGCATGGCAGCCTTCTGCATTTCACGGTAAGCATCCGACTCGGAAATCTTCTTTTCCTTTGAAAGCTTTCCTTTGGCCTGCTCAATCATCTTATTCTCTTCCAGACGCCGGCAGGCATCCTCCGCCTCCGCGCGTGTCTTTAAAAGCCGCTGTCCCTGGGCCCAGGCCACTTCCAGCGCCGGTTTCAGCATCCTCGGCTCAATCGGCTTTACCAGATAACCAGAGACGCCGGCGCGTCCTGCCCTCGCAATAAATTCTTCGTCTGCAAAAGCCGTGCAGATAACAACACAGCCTGCAAGATTCCCGTCAATAATCGTCTCCGCAGCCGTCAGCCCGTCAAAAAGCGGCATTTCCAAGTCCAGAAGCACCATATCGGGATGCTTCTGACGGCAGAGCTCAACGGCGTCAAATCCATCCTCTCCCTCCGCCACTACATGAAAGTCCAGTGATTCCAGCATCTGGCATAAATCCAGGCGGATTATCGGCTCATCATCCACTACTATAATTGTACGCTGCATTTCCCCTCATCCCCCATCACACGGCCGCTTTGCGCCTCTTAGAATGCATCATGGCCGTACCGTAAAAAATATATTCTCTGCTATGATTATATCGTTGTTTTTCATTGGTTGTCAATTACATGTCCGGCCGGAACCGGGAGTTCTGAAAAGTGAAGATTATTATTCTCTCCATCCCCGGCAGCGCCCTATAGTTCAGCAGCAAAGAACAGCCCACACGGCCGGGGCCGTTCGGGCTGTTCTTTATTTGTTCTGCATCAATTGTTCCCGCTGATAAGGGGCTGTAAAACGTGTATGAAGCTCCGGTTACTTCTCCGCTCCATCAGCTCACGTCACAGCTCCCCACTAGAATCAGCTCTGCTCACTCTTGGCCCCGACTGCCTGTTCACGCCTTTTTCCGTTTGCCTTCCCCATCACAATCAGCACCGCCGAAGTGAGGACACAGGTAATGCCTATGGCAGTACGGAAGTTAAGCGTTTCACCCATCAGCGCAATCCCCAGAACAAGGCTGGTCATCGGCTCGAATGTGCTAAGGAATGAAATTTTTTCCGCTCCGATTCTTTTTAAACTTTCCTGTGCTAATACAATTGCAAGAACGGTAACTCCCAATGCCAGAATTATGACAAATCCCCATGCTTTAAAAGGAAGCTTTATAACAAATTCATCCCGCAGAACGGCAAAAAAGGAAGCCTCCAGGCCACAAATCACAGAAATGTAAAAACAAAGCTTATATGGATTCATGAGCGCCATCCCACTTTTCTCATCAAATATAATGTAGAATGCATACGTCCACGCGGAACAGAATGCCAAAACCATACCAACTCCGGATGCCGCTTCTTCTGGAGTATAAAAACAGAACACTCCAGCCAGTCCCAAAACAGCGCATATCAACTTAATCCGGTCAAACTTCTCAGAAAAAATTGACACATGAATAAAAAAGACCAAAGCCGGATAGATAAAATGGATTGTTGTCGCCATACCGGATGAAATATAATTATAAGAAAAACACAGAAGTATATTAGTCAGAACATATCCCTGTGCTAAAAGAAACAATTTTCCGAACTCAACCAGCGTAATTTTCAAAGGTATCTTCATTATACGGACAATCAAAAATACTATCGGTGCTGCAAACAGAAAACGCAATGCAACCACCGTCAGTTCCGTCCCTCCGCAGGCGAAAATTTCCTTCGCAAGAAACGGCATAGTACCGTACAATACCGCGGAACCAATCGCAAATAAGTATCCCATTCTTTTTCCCCCCACTCTTTTTTCCCAATTTTAACCTTTCCTTAAATAACATAATAGGAAAATTCGGAAATTCAGTCATGTTGAGAAAAGGTGCTTCCCGATAATCAGAAGCACCTTCCATTCATTAGCCCGGCCGTTTCCGGATCAGATTGTATAAAGCTCCGGACGGCGGTCCTTATAAGCCGGTAATTTTGCCCTTACCTGCTCAATTCGCTCCGAATCAATCTCGGCGCAAATCAGAGTCTCCACCTCGCCGGCGCTTGCAACCACAACGCCCATCGGGTCAACCACGACACTCTCTCCCATGCCGTTCGCACCGACCTGATCGCAGGCCACCATATAAACAGTGTTCTCGATCGCCCTCGCGGAAATCAGCGTGCGGAACTGGGAACTCTTTAACGGCCCCGGCACCCATGCGGTCGGCATGATGATGATATCCGCACCTTTTGAACGCTGGTAGCGGGCAACTTCCGGAAATCTCACTTCATAGCATACGAAGAGGCCAATTTTTCCGAACGGGGTGTCAATCGGCTCAAAAAACTTGTCCCCCGGCTTGTTATCATCCGACTCCTTAAAACCGAACGCATCGTAAAGATGTGTTTTCCTGTAAGTGGATATAATCTCACCCTCACCGTCGATAACCACAGTGCAATTATAATTGCGGTCATCCTCCGGATCCTCCACCTTCTCGTTCATGCCAAAGATAATCCAGAGTCCGTTGTCTTTGGCGAGTTTTCTCATCTCTGTTACAAAAGGGCCATCCAGGGTCTGTGCGGTCCCGAGGCAGACTGCGCGCTCGGTACCCATAGGAAAATGGCTCATAAAGCATTCGGGGAAGATCATCATGTCCGGCTGATAGAGTTCCTTCGCCGTGGCAACCGCTTTTTTGGCGTTTTCCAGGTTTTCTTCCGGCAGCCCTTTCTGCTCAAGCTGGGCTAAAACAAATTTACTTTTCATAGAGTCTCACCTTTCAAATTATGTTTGTTTCAGGCTAACTGATCTGTCCCAGAATCCTGGGCAGAAAAAGTGTAATCTGAGGAATATAGGTTACTAATAAAAGCGTAATGACACTTGCAACTATGTACGGGATAACCGGTTTTACAATATCTTTAACCTGGATTCCTGAGACGCCGCAGGCCACATACAGGTTACAGCCAACCGGCGGTGTAACCATACCGATGGCAACGTTCATAACCAGCACAACACCGAGAACCACCGGGTTATAGCCAAGCTGTAAAGCAACCGGCAGAAAAATCGGAACGAAAATGTACATAATCGAATTGCCGTCAATAAAGCATCCTGCAATCAGTATAACAATATTTACAACAATCAGGAAAATCACAGTGTGTCCTCCTGAAATCTGGACAACAAAATTGGACAGTGCATTGGAAATACCAGAAACCGACAGCACCCAGCTCATTAAAGCCGCATTGCCGACCGTCCACATAACCGCGCCGGTCTGCTTTCCTGAATCCACAACGATTGCCACTAATTCTTTAACCCGCAGTGTCCTGTAGATAAATACTCCGACTAAAAGGCCATATACTGCCGCAACGGCGGCGGCTTCGGTCGGTGTAAAGATTCCGCCGTAAATTCCGCCCAGGATGATAACGGGCATCATCAGTCCCCAGAACGCATCCTTAAATGCTTTCCAGCGTTCCGCCGCACTTGCTTTCGGAGCGCGCAGGAGACTGCTTTTACGCGTCACCCACATGGAGGCCGCAAACAGGGAAAATCCCATTAAAAGTCCGGGAATAATACCAGCCATGAACAATGTGCCCACCGATACATTCGCAATAGAGCTGTAAACAACAAAGGAAATCGACGGCGGTATGATAATTCCAATGCCTCCGGCCGTGGCCATCAGCGCCGATGCATCCCCCTTCGAGTATCCGACGGCCGTCATAGCCGGAATAATGATTCCGCCGAGAGCCGCCACCGTGGCGGGACCCGAACCGGAAATCGCCGCGAAGAAACAGGCTACCAGTACGCATACCAGAGCCAGCCCTCCGTTAATATGTCCGACAAAAGACTGGGCAAATGTAATCAGCTTGGTGGAAATTCCGGCTTTTTCCATGATGTTTCCCGCTAAGATAAAAAACGGAATGGCAAGGAGCAGGAATTTGCTGATTGATGCATAGTAGTTGAACGGTACCATAGAAAGGCCCATTCCCGACGTAAGCAGCGCGGAAACGCTGGAAAGGCACATGGCCGTTCCAATCGGCGCGCCGATGATAACGCAGAGGGAGAATACCCCCAGCATAATTACTGCTGTCATTTCTCTTCCTCCTCTGTATTTTTATATACCCTGACCATAAACTGAATGCTGCGGAACAGAATAAAAGCCAGGCCAAGGGGTACAAAAGAACCATATACCCAGTTTGGAATCTTAAGGGCAATCGACAGGCTGCCAATCTTCATCTGGCTCTGTACCATAGTAATCCCCGTATACATCAATACGGCAGCCGCTACGCAGGTAAGCCCCGTATCTATGATTAAAAATACTCTCTTCATTCCCGGCTTCATCATCCCGGTAATCAGATCCAGTGTATAATGGCTGTTCTCTTTACTTGCCAGTGCGCCTCCCATTGTGGAAAGCAGAACAAACATCGCGCAGACAAGCTCTTCTGTAAAAGAAAATGAAAAGTGGAGCACATATCGGGAAATGACGCCCAAGAAAACTAATGTAAGCATGGTAAGCATTACAATCGTAGTAATAACCGATTCAAAATTAATTGAATTTTTTTTCATAGAGTCCCCTTCATCTATTTTTTATTCAACTCCCCAGGCTGTGCATGCTTCCGGTCCAACGATCTTTTTGTACTCTTCGATGGTCGGAGCGGCGCCCTCTTTGAATGCCTCTAACTCTTCTGCGGTCGGAACATAAATGTTTACGCCATAGTCAATCATGGCCTGTTTGACCTCCGCCTCCGTCTTACTCATATAATCGCGTCCCCACTTTGCCGCTTCGGTTGCGCACTCCTGGAGGAGAGCCTGTGTATCCGGGCTCAGTTTCTCCCATGCAGCCTGGTTTGCAAGGAAATCATAAAGTCCAAGTGTTGCATTGACCTCGGTTATGTATGGCTGTACCTCGTGCATGGAACCGGAGTACAATGTCTGATAACCGTTCATGTTTCCGTCTACCGCGCCGGTCTGTAACGCAGAGTAAAGTTCGGACCAGCTTAACTGCGTCGGATCCGCGCCGAGAGAACGCATCAGGGACATCTGAAGATCACCGTAAGTACGCATCTTTAAATTCACCATATCGGCCGGTGTATGAAGCTCGCGCTTATTATTTGCAAACTGCATAATACCGTTGGGGAACGTGCTTAAATATACAACGCCATATTTGGAAAACAGATTTTTACTGAATTCGCCTCCGGTGGAATCGGCCTTTTCCCATGCCTGATCATAGTTTGCAAAAGTAAACGGGATCGAAGTTACCTGGAAGGTCTGATCCACATCGGAGAAAGAGTTCTCACTGATAATGGCAAGCTCGAATGCTCCGCCTGATATCATCATTTCTACATGGCGCACCATATCTCCGCCGCTTAACTGGCAGTTGGGGAAACGGTCAATCTGCACCTGTCCGCCGCTCTTCTCCTCAACCAGACGCTCAAATTCAATTGCGGTAAGACCGTCCATCCCTGTATCACCCGTTGCATAGCTGAGCTTTAAAGAAACCTTATCATAGCTTTTTCCGTCTGCTGCCGCGCTTTCACCGGATTTTTCCGCCTGTGGAACTGCCGCCGCCTGGGTTGTCTGAGCAGGGGCGCTGCTGCTTCCGCATGCACAGAGATTTACTGCACATGCTGCCATTAATGCGATAGAAAGTATTTTTTTCATATCAATTTCTCCTTTTTTCAGGGAAAATCCCCAAACCGTATTTTAACTGACCAAACTTTGAGTCCCGATTCAGGGACCTATCCATTCATTTTTTACTTTTCAAGATAATTTTTCACACAGTCTTCCATCTCGTTCAGCATCAATTCCACGGCCTCCCTGCCCTTTTCGGCAGTGGCAACCTGCGCGTTGCCGAGTGTTCCCGTGTCGGTCATGCTGCAATATGGAACGCTCTTCATAATTGCCGGCCATTTATCATCAAACATCATTGGAGTATTCGGGGCCTTGGACATGTCCACCAGTTCCGGGTATAAGTACATCAGGACAGAGGTCTGCGCCTCGCTTGCATGTGCATGGGGAGCCGGTGTATCCCACATTCCGGTTTTATCGGAGACGGCCGGAAGATACTGCCATACACCCACCTGTGCGTACTTGATGCCATATCTGATTCTGGCGTCTTCCAGAACCTCATTTAACGGCTGGGTGTTGTGAAGGTGATTGTTCACAATGAAAAAGCTCTTAAAACCGAGGCGTACAAACTCTGCCACCATCTCGCTGTATACGGCCTTCAGAGTCTCCGCTGAAATTGCGATCGTTCCCGGGAAGGAAGTGAGGCTCTTGGACTGTCCTACCTCCAGGCAGGGACCAACAATTCCGTTTATACGCTCCGCCAGCATTTCCGACATCTTCTTTGCAACCAATATGTCTGCCCCTAACGGGTTATGTGGGCCATAAACCTCACAGGCACCCGACGGAAGAATAATTGTTTTTGCCGTTTTGCTTCTCTCTGCAAATTCACTCCATGACATGTCTCTTAATTTGTACTGCATCATACTTTCTCCTTTCAGAATATAACTTATTTAGTTACTACCCTGAATAAAGCAATTCACATGCCAACTCTGTCGAGGGAGAATATTATTGTAAAATATGCACTATAAATCCAAAAGTCACATCCACTATTATTATGCAATTACTCCAAATCGCCTCATTATCTTCTTGATTGGCCGGCAAATATAGTCTCAATTTTAAGACTGCCGCACACATAGATTCTTATATTTGAGACTATTTTAACTGATAATATCAAGTCTCTTTATCTGTTTTCAGCAAAAGAAGGCCGGAACATCCGTCTGTCAGATGTTCCGGCCTTCTTTATTGCGTTGTTACAATTGTGTTCTCAATCCCGGTTCCCGTCTCGGCCACCGTTTCTCCTTCGCTCCCGCCTCCAATTTTCCGATAATACGACGCCACACTGATTTCCAGACATCTGCAAATCTCCCGCACCTGTTCCTTGGTGGGGTGTCCCCCATAGCGGGCCGCATAATTTTTCAGTATTTCCTGTTCCCTGATACGGATACTCGATTTCAGCGGCAGGCAGGCCATATTTTCCTCGGGATGCTCCGAATTCTGTGAAGTCTCATTATTGAGACCGCTGATTTTCTGAGGAAGTACTTCCAGGGACAGCACCGGGCTTTTTTCAAACGTCATCATGTATTCTATACTGTTTTCCAGTTCCCTGACGTTGCCGGGCCATTGGTAATTTACCATCTTTTCCATGACCGAAGCCGAGGCCGCCCGTATCTCCTTTTCAAGGATTTTATTATATTTTACTATAAAATGCCGAATCAAAAACGGAATATCATCCGGGCGTTCCCGCAGCGGCGGAAGGTGGAGCGGCACAACATTCAGGCGGTAATATAAATCCTCCCTGAATTCCTTCCTCTCAATCATCTCTTCCAGATTCCGGTTTGTCGCGGCAATAATTCTCACATCCACATTGATCAGAGAGCTGGAACTGCTTCCAATGCGGTCCACCTTTCTCTCACTGAGGACACGGAGCAGCTTTGCCTGGAGATACAGAGGCATGTCTCCAATCTCATCCAGGAAAAAGGTGCCGTGGTTTGCCAGCTGGATTTTCCCAATCTTTCCGCCCTTCCTCGCCCCGGTAAAGGCGCCCTCCTCATATCCGAACAATTCACTTTCCATTAAGGATTCCGGAATCGCCGCGCAGTTCATTGCCACAAAGGGATGGGCCTTTCTGGGACTCTCAGAATGGATCAGACGGGCGAACATTTCCTTTCCGGTTCCGCTTTCTCCTGTAATCAGAACATTAGACGCATGCTGTGCCGCAATTTTGGCCTGATTGACCAGCGTCCGCATCTTCTTTCCGGAAAAAATAAGTTTCTCCGCTACTCCCAGCCCCTCCCTCTCATTCTGCGTAATGCTGTTCTGGATCTGGGAGAACGGATTAATTATGCAGAGAACGCTTCCCTCGCTGTCGCGGATAAATTTCGTCTTTACCTGGAGCAGATACTGGAAACCGTCTATATTTTTATGTATTTCCTGAACCAGATTCGGCCGCTCCTCGGTCGTCCGGGACGCCACCGATATCACCTCCGACAGCAGCGCTTCCTTCAGTTCGGGATCGTTAAAATGGAGATACTTCTGCACATACATGTTACTTTGGGAAATCCCTGCCGTCGGCGAGTATAAAAGGATCCCGTCCTCCATTGCCTCGACGACGGAGGTCAGCTGATTGTTCATGATCTGCATCTGCTCCATCAGCATCTCCTGCTCCAGTTTGCTTGAAATCAGATCCGATATTTTCTCAAGATAAGCCATGAGCTGCTGTTCTTTTTCCACGACTATCCGGTGCTGCTCTTCGTCGAAAGAAGCAATGACAATCACGCCCTCCAGTTTCTCTCTCGTGTTGATGGGATAAGCCAGGACTGAATAAAAGCGGCTGTCCACATTTTTCCTCATATTGGGAAACGCAAACACAAACTCTTTTGTATCAATTGCGACAATCGGCATCCCCGTCTCAATCACCTTCATCGTGTAACTGTTCTGCCACTGTGGAATGAGGCGGTTATTCTCATAGCAGACAAGATCCGATTGATACCAGACCCCCGTTGCGGCAACACGTTCCAGGGGATCCGAACTCAAAATCGTAAGTTCCAGATCCAAAACTGCCGAAAATGACGCCAACAGTGTATTTAAATAGTCCTTGATATCAGTAAGTCTCATCCGATTCCGTCTCCGTTTCCATTTCTTCTTTTGCTTCCTTCCGCTCCCTGGGCATTTTATATAGCTTCACGCCCAGCCAGATAAACACCAGCAGATTTATGAGAAAAAACACCACTCCTTCTGCGCGTCCCTTCCCCTTAAACAGATAGAGCATATTTCCCGCAAAGCTATAGGCAAGATATGGGACATAGAAAAGAAAAGCCCACAGGACTCCTCCTCTGCGCACTACAATCACCCGGGAGCCACCAGACTTTTTTCGGTAAATCAGGCGTCCGCCGATGTAATAAGCAAACAGGATGCCAACGACACCCACAAATCTTGCACACGCCAGCCCGGCCGGCATTTCCCATCCCTCAGCCAGATATCCACGCATAATCTCCGTCGATTCGGTGAAAATCCATTCCGTCAATGCACTAAGTATGAATACAATCTGAAGTCCGGTTATTTCCATCCGCTTTCCTCCTGTCTCCTCGAAATAAACTATCACTGAACCATAATATGTCTTACGGGTTCCTTCGTTTGACTTCCATCAAAATACACTTATTTTCCAATAGTTATACTTACATGTTACCATATCCACGCCTCGTTCTCAATGCATATCCAGATGGAGACACAAAGTTAACCGGCAATTACAGGCCTATTGGTGTCTTAACTAAGCTGCCTCCATGGACCGGAGTTACCACTCAACCGGACTTCCTGAGAATAGTAAAAACATGCGGCTAAATTCTCCTTATGAATCCTGAATTTAACCGCATGCTTAATATTTGTAGTCTATCTATGTTGTAATCTGACTTTTCCTGTTTCCGCTGTCCGTTTACACACCGCATCAGCCCAACAACTGCTTTTCGCCTCTGCAGTACGTCTGAACCACCTCGTAACCGTCGCCAAGAACCACCAGATCCGCATCATACCCCGTTGCCAGTCTGCCCTTTCTGTCGTCCACCCGAAGGCATCTGGCCGGATTGACCGTGCAGGAGTTGAGCGCGGCGTCAAACGGCACCATGGCTTCTTCCACAAGGAGTTTCAGCCCCCGGTTCATCTTCAGGGTGCTTCCGGCGATTGTTCCGGATTCTTTCAGCCTTGCCAGGCCGTCTTTTCCCACTTCAATTGCATGTCCGCCCAAGTCATAGCGTCCTCCCGGCTCACATGATTTTACGCGGAGGGAGTCCGTGATCATGATGGCAAAATCTCTTCCCTTGGCCGTAAAGTAATTATTCAGTGCAGCCAGATGGGAGTGACAGCCGTCACAGATAATTTCACCGTAGATATCCCGGATACGCAGAGCCGCGCCTGCGAGGCCCGGAGCCCTGTGGTTAAACGGCGTCATTCCGTTATATACATGGGTCATGGATGTCGCTCCGTTTGCAATAGCCAGTACGGCCTCCTCATATGTTGCCGAAGAATGGCCAATACTGACAACAACACCCGTCTTGGCACAATATTTAGTCAAAGCCAGTCCCTCATCGTGTTCCGGCGCCAGGGTGATATAGCGTATCATCCCCTTTGCCGCCTTCTGGTATTCGCGGAACTGCTCGGCGGAGGGAACTGCAATTGCCTCCGGAGGCTGGGCTCCTTTATATTCCATATCCAGGTAAGGCCCTTCAAAGTGAATTCCCAGAATTTCGGCGCCCTCATAGCCTTCTTCCATCACCTCAGCCACATTCTTTAAGGCGGCCGTAAGAATTTCCGGCATCTGGGTAACGGTGGTGGGCAGAATTGCCGTCACGCCCTCCTCCGGCACTCTCCTGACCCAGTCCCTGAGGCCTGCCGGTTCGGCGTCATTTGTGTCAAAACCGTAGGCTCCGTGTGTGTGTACGTCAATGAAGCCGGGGACAATACGGTCTGTGCCGTAATCCTCATCCGCTTCCTGAGTCCCATATGGCAGGATCCCCTGAATCACACCCGACTGAACTTCCAGCTGCAGCGGCGCAAACTGCCCCGCCACCCAGACTCTTTCACTCTGTATAATCATATCCTTGCCTCCTGTGTTCTACTATGGTAAAACGATAGTTTTATTTTCCCCCGGTTTCCGGTGGGAATGTTCTTTATATCCGGTGGGAATATTCTTTGTATCCGGCGGAAATGTTCTTTATTTCCAGTCAAAATTCCTCAGGTGGCCTTCCATGGTCATCTGCTCAAATCCATTCTGCCTCAGCGCCTCGTAAAGGATTATCGCCACAGAATTGGACAGGTTCAGGGAACGTGTTTCTCCCCACATCGGAATCCTGACACAAGTCTCCTGGTTCTCCACCAGAATGTCCTCCGGGATTCCCCGGCTCTCCGGTCCAAACATGATATAGCAGTCCGGTTCATATTTCACATCGGAATACACATTCGGCGCTTTCGTCGTAGCCATGTAAATCTTCGCTCCCGGATTGCGGTCCAGGAAATCCTTATAATCACTGTAAACCGTCACATCAAGATGGGGCCAGTAATCCAGCCCCGCCCTCTTGATCTCTTTATCACTGAGACGGAATCCAAGCGGCTCAATCAGATGGAGCCGCGTATTGGTCGCCACGCAGCTCCTGCCGATATTGCCCGTATTCATCGGCATCTCAGGCTCATATAAAACAATATTCACTGTTACTGCGCCGCCTTTCCGTCCAGTCTGTCTACGAAGCGCCGGATACGCGCAATCGCCTTCTGAAGGTCTTCCAGGGAATACGCATAGGATACACGCAGATATCCCTCGCCGCAGTCACCGAATGCGGTTCCCGGAACGATGGCAATCTTCTCCTCCTGCAAAAGCCTGTTGGCAAACTCGTCGGAAGTCATTCCAAACCGCTTAATACATGGGAACATATAGAATGCGCCGTATGGTTCGAAACAGTCCATGCCCAGATCCTTAAAGGCGCGCATCAGATATTTTCTTCTCTCGTCATAGGCTTTCTTCATCCTGGCAATGTCTTCATCGCCATTCTTCAGAGCCTCCACCGCCGCATACTGGCTGGTAGTCGGAGCGCACATGATGGCAAACTGGTGAATTTTCAACATCTGGGTCAGAATGATCTCAGGTGCCGCAGCATAACCGATCCTCCATCCCGTCATGGCATAAGCCTTGGAAAATCCGTTGATCAGAACGGTCCTCTCCCGCATGCCCGGGATTGCGGCGATGGATACGTGCTCTCCCTTATAGGTCAGCTCGGCATACAGCTCATCACTGATGACAAAAATGTCCTTCTCCTCGATTACTTTGGCAATCTCCTCCAGGTCTTCCCTCTCCATGATAGCGCCCGTAGGGTTGTTCGGGAACGGAAGGATCAGCACCTTTGTATTTGGTGTAATCTTCTCCAGCAGCTTTTCTTTGGTTAACTTAAACTGATCTTTTTCCTCCAGTTCGATTACGACCGGTTTACCGCCGGCCAGCGTGGCACATGGTACATAGGAAACATAGCTGGGCTGGGGGATCAGAACTTCCTCTCCCGGATTTAACATGGCGCGCAGGGCAATATCGATGGCCTCGCTGCCGCCTACGGTTACAAGCACCTCTTTATTAAAATCATACTCCACATGCATGCGGCGCTTCAGGTAATTACAGATCTCCATCTTCAGCTCTTTCAGGCCCGCATTGGAGGTATAGAAGGTACGTCCTTTCTCGAGGGAGTAAATCCCCTCCTCGCGGACGTGCCAGGGAGTGTCAAAATCAGGCTCTCCCACACCAAGGGAGATTGCTCCCTTCATCTCACTTACTACGTCAAAAAACTTGCGGATCCCGGAAGGCGGAATATCCACTATTGTATCTGATAAGGGGTTTCTCACGGTACGATCATCATCCTTTCATCCTGGGGCCCGTCGCAGAGTACGGTGCCATGGTCTTTATATTTTTTAAGTACAAAATGGGTAGCCGTGCTGAGCACAGAGTCAATTGTAGACAGTTTTTCAGCTACAAACTGGGCTACCGCCCTCATGGTCTTCGCCTCAAGCATCACGGTAAAATCATAACCGCCGGACATAAGATATACAGATTTCACTTCGCTGTACTGGTAGATTCTCTCTGCGATCTTGTCAAATCCCATCTCGCGCTGAGGCGTAACCTTCACCTCGATGAGAGCAATCACCTTCTCTTCATCTGTATTATCCCAATTAATCAGGGTATGGTAACCACAGATGACATGCTCACTCTCCATCTCAGCGATCTCGGCCGCGACCGCGGCTTCATTCTCACCTAATAAATCCGCCAGCTCTTTAACGCTGATCCTGCTGTTTTTTTCAATGACCGCTAAAATTCTTTCTCTCATAGTTTACCTCCTGTTAATTGAGTTTCGTTTCACTGCCCTCCACGGCGCTTTCGCCCTTCTCCGTGCTGCGGACAGTCACTTTATATAGTTCATCGGGTTTAGGCCGATCCAGGAATGTCTGTATTTCACCGTTATAAATCTGCCTTTTAATTCCTGTCTGCGTCCTCCCGAGCACTACCGCATGGATTCCCTTTTTCTCCAGTCTGCTAACCAGAGCGCCGCCGTTTGCGGCCGTGAGGAGTGCACACCCCTCCGATTGCAGCCTGTAGGGATTTACGTCGAACACCTCGCAGACCTCCACCGTCTCCTGCAGGATTGGGAGTCTGCGCAGTTCCATCTCAAATCCCAGTCCGTATCCGTCAAAATAATCCCACAGCGCCGTCATGATTCCGCCTTCTCCGGCCAGACACCAGGACGCGGCTCCTGCGCTTTCAAAAACCTGGGCTGCAAAACCTTCCGTTGTTTCCGAAGCTGAAATACCGGGGAGCTGAAACAGTCCCCGGATTTCATATAGGCTCTGGCAGCGCTTTACGTATTGCCTTGTAAAGCGTGCAAGCAGTTCTTCTTCTCTTTCAGCGGCAATTACAGACGTACCTTTTAGCGCTATGTACCCTGCAGCTACCAGATCCTGCCCGGCTTCCATAACACCGGTCACTGCCGTCATTCCCGCTCTCATCATCATGCTCCCGCATCCGGGGCCGGCGGCGCCGGATCTGCTGCAGGCGCCGGAGCCGGATCTGCCGCTGGGGCCGGAGCCGGTTCCGCTGCCGGCGGAGCCGCGATCTCGGAAGCAGGGCCGTCGGAGGCCGGACCGGAAGGCGGAGCCTGGGTCTCGGCAGGCACAGCCGGCTGCTCCGGTGTTGTCGGTACAACCGGTGCGATCACAGGCGCCTCAGGGCCTACACGGTAAATTGCTTTTGATGCCATATAGTTATCGGTGTGGAGGATCTCTTTTTCTGTCTCCACTCCGTCGACATAAACATATTTCCATAATCTGGAGCGGAGTCCTCTGTGAGCAGACTGCTCAAGAACTTTTGCTCCCGGCCTCAGGGACGGATCCACCTTAATTGTAGGCGCTCCCGGGTCCGATGTACCCAGAGTCTCCGACACGTATTTCACCTCGCGGTTAGCCGGTCTTGTCTCTTTTCCATAGATTGTAAATGTCAAGGTGCCGCCGCTTACGCCGCCTTCGATATAAACAGGCGTGTCGTATGGGTTTTTAAACTTCAGATCCTTAATGGTTCCGGCAATGGCGGCGTCCTGAGACGGTTTCACATATGCTACGAGCATGGAATGGTTCTGCCTGTCCGTAATCTCCATCTCGGCCTGAAGCGCCGCATTGTACATTGTTGTGCAGAGCTGGCAGGAGCCTCCGCCGATTGAATCAACTACACGGCCGTTCTCATAGGAACCGGCAGCCGCGTATCCGTTGGCGATGGTGAATGGCGTCAAAAGATTATAGGCGGAGAATTCTTCTCCCGGCATCAGTACGACGCCGTTGATCTTTGACGAGCCGTTTGCCAGGTTTTTGGATCTTGAAATATTGCCTGTGCTGAAATTGGTGCTGAATGTTCCAAGCACATCCTGGATCATGGCCAGATCTTCCGACTTTCTCGCCGGCTGGGTCTCGGTTACAACCGCCGCCACCGTCACAGGACTGTTCAGCCCGCCTTTCAGCGCCTCATCGAGCGCTTTCTTCGTCGCATCCACATCCACAGCCAGGCCGACCACGGAATCCGTGATCTGGAACGCACCGTCCACCCTCGTGATCTCGGCATCCTTTGCTTCCCTTACAAAGGCGCTGCATCTGCTTTCGACAAATTCCGCCACTTTTGCGGCGTCCACAGAGGTCTCAACTTCCAGCTTGAGCGGCTGTTTCTCAAGGCTCTTAAGATTTAAGTATCTTTCCAGCAGGTTGCCGCCGGCGTATTTCTCGGCCGCTTCTTCAATCTCCTCTTTATTGGTCCAGGAAAATCCCAGTTCTTCCGCCGTCGTGGTAATCTCATTCCCGTCGATCGTCAGAGTAATCTCCTGGTCCGACATTTCTTCTACATATTCCTCAATCTTCTGATCCGCTTCTTCCCCGGTCATACCGGTCAGTTCAAAGTTCCCCACTCTGATGCCGGCTGGAAGCGTGCCCGCGGCAGCCGTTTCCGGCGGGAACAGAAGTACCCCGGCTGCCAGCAAACAGGCCGCTGCGCCGGCGATCCAAAAATTCTTTTTCATATATATGCCCCTATTCCAATAACGATTGCGGTAAGATTTGTCCGGTACAGACTGTTCACCGCATAACACTCATGACGCACTCCCGCGTCCTGTCGAAATGTGCGGTTTACATTGCCATTGATAAACCGGCGAGTATAGTTCCACCTACCATTGCGAGAACTATAACGATAATAACAATGGAAGATACTACTTTCCTTGTCCTTTTATCACTGAAGTTAAACATTCCTTATCACCTCTTTTTATTCTTCCATACTGTGAGATAATTTTATCCGTCATCCTCGAAACTTCGTTCCGGGAGAGGTAGTCTATCTGCGCAGATACGTTTATTCTATGATATTTTAGTAAATCCCGCAAGACTTCTTTTTGCTTTTTTGTCGCCGGCTGCTCTTTTTTTACCTTATATAGCAAAGGTTTACAGGAAAATGCCTCCGGCATTGTGGAAAAATGTATTTTTTTGACGGCCTGGTACAGTAAATGGGCCGTCAGGGCATCCGCCATGGCGCGGTGGGCGCCCTCCTGTTTTACTCCGTAATAAAGGCTGGCATTGCCCAGATTCTTCCTCTCCTCCTCCGGCATAAACCGTCTGCAGAGGGTCAGTGTATCGATCCCGCTTTTTTCAAAAGGCAGCCCCTGATTGACGGCGGCCCGTTTCAAAAAGCTGTAATCGAAGATAATATGATGCCCCAGAAGTGGAAGGTCTCCGCAAAACTCCACAATACGGCCAATCACTTCATCGATATCCGGCGCATCGGCCACCATATCCATGGTGATGCCGGTCAGCTCCTCGATCCGTTCCTCCAGTTGCCTCCTCGGATTGACGAGGGAGGAAAACGTCTTCAAGACTTCGCCTCCCGAAACAAGGGCGGCGCCAATCTCGATGATTTTATCGTGTTTCGGATCCAGACCGGTTGTCTCCAGATCGACCGCCACGTAAGTATCCGGACCGCCGCAGAGATCTCCGGCCGTCTGCTCCCTGGAATTCATTTCTTCCCTTATTATGTGTGCAGATTCTTCCAAATTTATTCCTGCTTTCTCTCATTATTTAAAAATAACATTTCCTGAACTGTTATTTTGTGCTTTTCCGGCTCTTTTTAACCTTTTCTGTCTCAGCGCCGGGGCAGTTCTCTCTCAGGAAGCACTCGCTGCATTTGGGGCTTCTGGCAATGCAGATGCTCCTGCCCAGCGTGATAATTTGAATATTCCACAAAATCCAGTGCTCTTTTGGCAGAACTTTCATCAGATCATATTCAATCTTTTCCGGCTCCTCCTCTTTTGTCAGTCCCAGTTTCCTGGAAATCCGCTTTACATGGGTGTCCACCACAATGCTTGGTTCATCGTAAATATTTCCCCTGATTACATTGGCGGTTTTTCTCCCCACTCCGGCGAGGGAAGTGAGCTCTTCTATGGTTCTCGGAACTTCTCCGCCAAAGTCTTCGACCAGCGATTTACAGCAGGCGATAATGTTTTTCGCCTTCATATGGTAAAAACCGATGGAGTGAATGTCTTTTTCCAGCTCCTTTAAATCGGCGTTTGCAAATTTCTCCAGTGTGTCGTATTTTTTAAACAAATCTGCCGTTACAATATTCACCCTGGCATCGGTGCACTGAGCGCTCATAATCACCGCAATCAAAAGCTGCCACGGTGTCTCATGGTTTAAGTAACAGCGGTAGTCTGTCCCGTATTCCTGATCAAGCAGTTCCAGGATCCTCCGGACCCGCTCATCCCTCTGTGCCTTTGTCTCCCTCGGCATCGGTTACCTCCTGTGTAGTTTAGTTTGTCAAATTTCTGACGGTATAAGGGCGCCGTCTTTCATGACCAGCCTGAACGCTCTGGCGTTCCCCAGCAGGGCATCCCTGTTTTTATAGTCGAACAGAACCACGCTGCCGTCTCCCATCCCTTCGGCATGGGCCATCTTGCTAATCTGCCTGGAATCATACTCCTCATATCCTTTCAAAAGAAAAGGACATTTCGCCTCGCCGATGAAAAACTGCTTTACAGCCTCCTTAAATGGTGACTGTTCCCTTGCAAATGAGGGGCGGCTCTTCACATTTTCCCTGAGGTAGAGGTCGTACATCAAAAGATCACGGTACCGTTCCGCCTTGTTCCCGTTCTGAATATCCGGGACATTTTCATAGATAAAACGGAACAGAATCTCATAGCGGGCCAGGCGGCTGTGGCTGATTCCGGTCATCCGGTTTTCCTCATAGTACTCCGCAAGCGCCTGGAACAGATCAAAAGGTTCGTCAAATTCCTTCACAAGTTCCTTCAGAACCGTTCTGAACTGTCCGCTGTTGTAGTGAACCTCCACCATCTCTTCCACGCCTTTTAACCTGATTACATCACCATAACTGAGCCATCGGGTGGAAAGTACCTCGTAGGGAGGCTGTGACTTATAAAGCAGGCCGTATTCCCCGGCCATCTTCTCCATATAAGAGCCCTTCAGCACCTTCAGAAATCCCAGCTGAAGCTGCTCCGGCTCCATGCGGTATACATCGTTAAATGACTTTCTGAAACTCTCATAGTCCTCATAAGGCAGTCCTGCAATCAAATCGAGATGCTGGTGGATATTACGGAAGCTGTTGACCCGGCGCACGTTGTTTTCCAGTTTCACGAGATCCATCTTCCTCCGAATCTCCCGGATGGTATCGGGGTTCGTGGTCTGGACGCCGATTTCAAGCTGGATTAATCCCGGCCTCATCCGTTCCATCAGCGCCATCTCATCCTCATCCAGAAGGTCCGCCGATATCTCAAAATGAAAGTTCGTCACCCCGTTGTCATGCTCCAATATAAATTTCCAGATCTCCATGGAATGGCTTTTCTTACAGTTAAACGTCCTGTCCACAAATTTCACCTGGGGCACGCGCCTGTCCAGAAAAAAGGAAAGTTCCTTCTTCACCAGGTCCAGATCACGGAACCGCACCGTCTTGTCAATGGAGGAAAGACAGTAACTGCATGAAAAAGGACAGCCCCGGCTGCTCTCATAGTAAATAATCCTGTGTTCCAGCCCTTCAAGGCTCCCGTAGGAAAAGGGAATCCGGCTCAAATCCATCAGGGGAGCAGGCGTCCCGGTATGAATGCCGCCGTCCTTTTTCCTGAAGATCAGTCCCGGCTGCGCGGACAGAAAGGCCGGGTGTTCTTCCGCCATATACTGCTCCACCAGATGATAAAAGGTCTCTTCCCCCTCGCCCGCCATAATTCCCTTCACCTCGGGCAGTTCCCTGAGGACCGCTTCCGCATCGTAGGAAACCTCCGGGCCGCCGAGCCAGATCTGCACCTGCGGCAGCACCTTTTTCAAATCCCTGACAAGTTCCTTCACATAAAGAATATTCCAGATGTAGCAGGAAAACCCCACCACATCTGGACTGCGTCTGTAAATATCCTGTAATATCCATTCCATCTGATGGTTGATGGTATACTCCCCCATCTCTATCTGTATTTCCGGAAACTCTTCCCCCCGCGCTTTCCTGTCCGCAAACATGTCCTGCGCATACTTGATAAGGCTGTAGATTCCCAGATTGGAATGGATATATTTTGCATTGATTGCCACCAGTAAAAATTTCATTTTATAATGAAACCTCTATCTTTCTTCCCGTTTGGTTATACTGGTAATATCTGACTCCTGCCGAATCCAGCATGCGCTTGGATGCGCGGACCGCCGGTGTGTTGCCGTATTTGTCGCTGTCGTAGACCAGGGTCTTGATTCCGGCCTGGATGATTGCCTTTGCACACTCGTTGCAGGGGAAGAGCGTCACATAAAGCTTGCTGCCCTCCAAGCTGCCGCCTCTGTAGTTCAGGATTGCATTCAGCTCGCTGTGGGTGGTGTAAAAATATTTCGCATTGTAGGGGTCATCCGACTCGTGTTCCTTTCCCCATGGGAATTCATCGTCCGGGCATCCCTTCGGAAAGCCGTTGTATCCCATGGACAGGATTTTATTATCGTCGCTGACAATGCAGGCTCCCACCTGTGTGCTGGGATCCTTGGACCTCATGGCGGAAAGCTTGGCTACGCCCATAAAATATTCATCCCATGTGATATAGTCATTCCTCTTATCCGACATATGCAGCCCTCCCCGTATCTTTACCTGCTTCTCTTCCATTATAACCTCCCGTGTCCTCCAAAGTTCATGTTAATTATTGGTTACAGTTCTGTCTCCGGTCAAACCTTTACGATCCGGTATCCCGCAGCCTTGTTGAGCCTGTTCATAATCGCCTGTCCCAGATGATCGGCCGGAAATCCTTCCGAAAACAGATACTGGGCCCCTAAATCATCAAATTCCCTGAGGACGGCGTACAGATTATGGGCGACCGTCTCCTCTTTCGCCCTCTGGCCTATACTCCTCACCATTCCTGCAGGATATGAATCTCTCGTCTCATCGGTGCAGATAATCCCTACCTTATATCCCTCGAAAAGTTTTTCAGCCGCCAGGCGGTTAATCTCAGAGACCACTCTGTCCTGCGGCCCCTCAACCAATGTCAGCTCTGCATTGGGAGCATAATGCCTGTATTTCATTCCGGGCGCCTTCGGCTTTAAATCCGGACTTACGGGACCGAGAATCGCCGGATCGACCCTGACTTCCCCCACCACCGATTCAAGCATCTCCATGGTCACCGCACCCGGCCTCAGAAGCACCGGCACCTCTTCCGTCACATCCACAATTGTGGACTCCACGCCGATCCCCACAGGACCGCCGTCGATAATCATCTCAATCCGGCCTTCCATATCCTGATAAACGTGCTCCGCCCTCGTCGGGCTCGGCCTCCCCGATGTATTGGCGCTGGGAGCCGCCACCGGCACCCCGGCCAGCCGGATCAGCGTTCTCGCCACCGGATCGGACGGCATCCGTATTGCCACCGTATCAAGCCCTCCCGTCGTTCCCTGAGGTACAAGAGCACTCTTGGGAAATACAAGGGTCATCGGTCCCGGCCAGAATGCCTCAGCCAGCTTTCTCCCCATCTCCGGTATCCGGCCGACTAATGGCTCAATCCCCTCAAAATCCGCCACATGGGCAATCAGAGGGTTGTCCGAGGGTCTTCCCTTGGCCTCATATATTTTCCTGGCCGCCTTCTCATCCAGCGCATTGGCCCCCAGGCCGTACACCGTCTCCGTCGGGAACGCGACAAGTCCCCCGTGTTTCAATATTTCTGCCGCTTCTTTAAGGGATTCAAGCTCTTCGCCTGTAAAATTTCCTTTATCTGACACTTTTAATACTTTTGTATTCACTGCTGCGTCTTCTTTCTATATAAATGTAAACTGATATTTTTGTTTTTTATCATAGCACATGGGCGGGTAGGGTGCAAGAGATTCTAAGGGGGAATTGAGAAAAGAAGCCGTCGGAATAGTCGGGGGGCAGAGCAGTAACAGCATACTGACCGGCCTGATTTCAATGTCCTTCTCCTAACTAAACATCCGTTAATCCTGCATGAACGGCAAATCCCGGAATATACTTTTTATAACCGTTATTGATTTCAGGTGAAAATGTGTTAAAACGGATAGCAAAGCGGCTTACAGTGGAGGCGGCAGCCGGATTTGTGCTGCTGGCCGGTATATTTATGATGACGCGGTATGCGGGCCTGTCTGTGTCCGGGACCAGCGTACATATCGGAAAGGAACGGCCCGTTGTCGTGCTGGATGCCGGACATGGCGGGAACGACCCGGGGAAAGTGGGTGTGGACGGCAGCCTTGAAAAGGATATCAACCTGGCAATTACGCTCAAGGTCAAGGAATATCTGGAACAGTCCGACGTGGATGTTGTTCTGACCAGAGAGGATGACAAGGGGCTTTATAAGTCCAGCGACAGCAGCAAAAAAATGGCGGATATGAAACAGCGCTGTCAAACGATTGCGGAAACCGATCCCGACATCGTAGTCAGCATCCACCAGAACAGCTACCATCAGGAGGCCATCTCGGGCGGTCAGGTATTCTACTATAAAGGCTCGGATAAAGGGAAAAAACTGGCTGAAAAAATACAGAAACGGTTCGATTACGTTCTGGGAGAAAAGAACACAAGACTTGCCAAGGCCAACGACAATTACTATCTTCTCCTCCACGTGAAATGTCCTATCGTCATCGTGGAATGCGGTTTCCTGAGCAACTGGAACGAGTCAAAGATGCTGAATTCCGAAGATTATCAGGACCGGGTCGCATGGACCATACATATGGGGATTATGGAGTATCTGAATCAGAGGTAAGTGTGTTGAGGAATGAGAACGCCGCCGGGAGGGTCGGGGGGCGGGATGGTGAGGGGGAGGTTATGAGTCTTCAGTCCCGGCTTGCAGGGTGTCGCAGGTGGGGAATCCGGGCAGAAAAAGTTCCTGCGGGAAACGCTTGCGCTCTTTGGAGTACATAACGGTACTAACCTCGTGAAAAACCTCGGTAAGTGCCGATGAACTCCCAGGTTCCCTCCGGAATCTTTTTCTCCCGGATTCCCCACAGGAAGGTTATGGCCCGGGACTGAAGACGCGATGGTTGTCGCCATCCCGTACCCCGGCCTGCGGCCGCTGAATTGTTCTTATTCCTTCAAAGGGGGGAGGTATTGTCGCTGCCACTACATTTTCTCGAATTCCAGGAGAATACCTGTTTGGTATTAAATTGATGAGTCTTAGTTTTAGTGCCTGACCTGTCCTTGAATAGCCATTAAATTTTTAGATTAATCATAGCATTTAGCTTTGAATTTAGCTTTAATTTTTCTCTGAATTCAGCCCGAAATACCTTCATAAGGTAAAAGATTCACGACTACATAGTGGCCGCGACAATACCTCCCCCCTTACTTGACGAAAGAGACAATCAGCCCCTGAAGCCGGCGGACGGGGCAACAACCTTCGCTGAGTCTTCAGTCCCGTCGACAACCTGTCCGGGGAAGGAAGGAGAAAAGATTCCGAAGGGGACATTGGAGCCCGCCGGTGCTTGGCGAGGTTTTTCACGAGCTTAGCATCCGCTGTGCGCTCCACAAGCGGAAGCGAGTCCCCGTAGGAATCTTTTCTCCTGGATTCCCCCTCACCACACCCTACAAACCAGGACTGAAGACTCATCCACACCCTCCCACTCCCCCGTCCGCCGTCTTACAGAGGCGTCCTCGCATCTCAACTAATCCCCCTCATTCTTCGCATCAAATCCAACCGGCAGATACCGTTCGGGAATTATTTTCTCATAATCTATATCGGTAAAACCGTTGCAGAATGTCAGTTCCACATAAATCAGCCGTTTCCCTTCTTCATCCGCCAATGCATAAATATAGCCGAAATCACTCGCACTGACCGCCAGGACGGGATAGTTGAATCCGGTAGCTCCGTAAATCAAATCATGTTCCGGGTATTTTTTCGACTTCAGGCGGTCTGTCTCCGCTTCGTAAGCTTCATCGTCACAGGTATAGACCAGATAACCAAGGTAGCACGGATCCCAGGAATTATAGTACTCATAATAGAAATCCTCCGTTTTAGCGGATTCCGGCAGCTTTTCCGGGAAAATATCGTTGATTACCAGGTAGGACTCGCCTGTTTTCTTTTTGATATCGGCGTGCACTGTCCTGTGGATTCCATCCGGCCCAAAATATGCTTCATATTGGGCAATGTCTTTTACTACCGTCCTCTCCGTCCAGTTGGAAACAAAAAACAGGATGACTCCTCCAATCAGAAGGAACACCGCGATGACGGTAATCAGAATGATTTTTACAGTTTTTTTCATAAGTAACTCTCTCTTTCTCTTACTCCATTAATCAAAATAAATTAACTTCCATTTTCGGCACAGTGTACCGGATGGCATATGGAATTAAACTCCTATGTTTTTAAATTTTATCACACAAACCAATCATCCCGATGACAATATCCTTAATTTTCCATAACGTACTTTTTAATTTCCTGATTACTACTCCCGTGCATCCTCGCGGAGCATTTTTGGGTTCATAGGACGTAATTTCCTATGAAGCGAAAAAAAAGTGCATCTGCCGAAGCAAATACACTCTTTAATAGTTTGTTTATCATATTCTACTGTACCGCATCCGAGAAGTCCTTGAATCCCAGCCCGAATACCTCCGTCGTCTCAGTTACCATAACAAAAGCATTTTCATCCGTTTCCTGGATAATTCTCTTGAGGCGGGAAAACTCCGATTTTCTCACCGTACACAGGACAACCGTGGTCTCCTGGCCGCTGTATGCCCCTTTTCCCGGCAATATTGTGGCGCTCCGGTCTAATTCCTGTATAATGCGCTTTGCAATCTCATCGGCACGGCTCGTGATGATGGATGCATTGCTCCCCGCATCGCCTCCGTAAATGATGGTGTCAATCACCTTTGTCTGTGCATACAGACTGAGCATTCCAAACAGCGCCGCATCTATATTGTGGAATACAAACGTGGAGAGCGACAGAATCACTCCGTCTATGATCAGCAGCGCACGTCCGATTTGAAGATGGGGATATTTCTTCTGCATCAGATATCCGGCCACATCGCTTCCGCCCGTCGTGGAACCGGACATAAAAATAAATGCCATTCCAATCCCGACCAGGATTCCGCCGTAGAGACTGCTCATCATCCTGTCCCCCATGTAAAGCGGGCATATCGGCGCCACCACATAGTCCAGGATAACGGAACAGATTCCGCAGGCCACCGCCGTCCGGATGGCAAACCGGCGGCTTAAATAGAACCATGCCAGGATGAGCAGCGGTAAATTGACCATCAGGGTCATCCGTCCCACTGGCAGTCCGGTAACATAGTTAATCATCAAAGCGATACCGACCGCTCCTCCGGGTGCAATGTTAGCCGGCACAATAAAACTCTGGGTGCCCGCACTGTATATAAACGCTCCTATAACCAGAAGCAGTCCGTCTCTTACCGATCCTTTATTAATCTTTCCGCTCATGTTATTATGCCTTTCTCCCCGCCGGCCCTGAAAAATTTCCTCGCTAAAGGTTTCCTTCCGGGCTTACGCGTCCCGAAGGCAATTACCGGAGAATTCCGTATTGTTGAATTTTTCTTTGCAGGGTCTGCCTGGGTATATCAAGAATTTTGGCAGCCTCCGAGATATTGCCCCCGGTCACTTTCATTGTCCGGACAATAATGCTCTTCTCGTATTCATCGACCGCCTCTCGCAAAGAGGAGCAAAGGGTATTTCCCTCCTCCTTATTTTTCTTTGGAGTACTTGTCATTTCGTTGAATTTATCCTCTATATCCTCGAGCTTCAGCATATTGCTGTCCTCACCGACCATACTCATCCCGTAAACGATGATATGTTCCAGTTCCCGGACATTGCCCGGCCAGTCGTATTCTTCCAGCCTGGCTATCAGCTCCTTTGAAACATACTGTACCTTTTTATTAAATGTTCCATTGTGTTTGTTTACATAAAAATTGACAAAGTGTGCAATGTCCTTCTTCCGCTCCCGCAGCGGAGGAATTGTGATGGACATCATACTGAGCCTGTAGTAAATATCGCGTCGCAGATTGCCTTCCTCAATTGCTTTCAGCGGTTCGGTATTGATGGCTGCGATAATCTTTACGTCCACCGTCTTGATATCCCTCGCTCCCAGGCTTCTGAAATGCCCGTCCTGCAGAACGCGCAGCAGCTTGGACTGAAGATGGATCGGCATGGAGTTGATCTCGTCGAGAAACAACGTTCCTCCGTCCGCCAGTTCGAACAGTCCCTTATTTTCCGTAGCGCCCGTGAAAGCGCCCTTTGCCGTACCGAAAAGAATACTTTCAAGCAGCGTATCGGGAAGGGCCGCACAGTTCTGGGCGATAAAAGGTTTTCCCTTTCTCGCGCTGGTATTGTGGATCGCCTGGGCAAACACCTCCTTGCCCGTACCCGTCTCGCCGTATATCATAACAGGCAGATCACAGGCTGCCACAATTTTTATATACTCCCTGGCCTTCTGCATCTTTTCATCCATTGCGATAATATCACCGATTGTAAACGTCGCCGTATCGCGGCTGAGCAGTTTTCCCGAGCCGTTGATTGGAAAAAAGGCGGAGCTTAACTCAATCCGCTCCGAATTATCTGTCTCCACTGCATTTTCCTGCATGGACAGATCGATGGCGCCGACGATTCTCTTTCCGCTTTTAATTGGAATGGACAGAGAGGTGATCCGGATCTCTTCCTGCCCTTCGGCCTTCAGCGGCTGGTTTTCCACATAGACCGGCAGTCCCAGTTCCATGGCCTTGATGGTCGTACTCGTCTTTGGATCCAGATTCTCATAGACATCCAAAAACTTTTTTCCGACCAACTCATAATTTTCCTCCTGGCTGGAGAGCTTGTTGTTCAGCTTGGCAGTGAACAGAATCTCTCCTTCCAGGTTTATAATTGTAATACCGTCAATATATCCTTTTCCGTGGAACAGTTTTTCCATCAATTCCATAGTTTCCATCCCCCTCTGCTCTGTTTTCTCCGCCCTGTTTCCATAAAACGGTTAAAAAACACTTAAGAAAATAGTATCAGAGTTTGGATGGGATTACAATATATCAGATCCTCTGTTCCGTTTCATAAATCAGGCTTTGTCACGAGCCCTCCGCGCCCGGCAGCCCGGCCTTTAACTCTCTTCCCCTTCGGCAGGACGGTCTAACGGAAGCTTCAGCCACCACCATTTGAACACAATGTTGGCGATAATACAGGCCGCCAGTATCGCCAGATAGATACCGACGAACTTCCAATGGTTTCCATTTAGAAGCATCATCGGGCCTACGGACCAGGCGAACATCTCAATCGGCGTCGTAAACGGCGCGGCGAAAGCCGTATCGTTCAGGGTCTTGGACAGGTTGTCCGGATCCACGATACGAAGAAGAATAAATCCAATGGCAAATACGCCTGTGGAATAACCGAATACGAAGATGGAACGCTCGAACCAGCTTCCCCTGTTCATAGCTGGGCCGAAGAACATTAAGGTAATCACTACGATGACCATACCGCAGAGCAGCAGAAGCGCCAGCGGAGCTGCATATTTAATAATGACCGAAATCTTGATGGATGCAATACCAAAAAACACAAGATAGTCCGTGGCAGTTCCCGAGATTCGGCTGATCACGTTCTCATCTATGTATTTGCTGACTCCCACCTTCTTAAATGCAAGGAACATCGCGATGGCGATCAGGAAAGCGACCAGATAGGTCGGCAAGTCAAGACCTGTCACATTGAGGATCCATTTATTAAGAAGCATGCCCGCTCCGGAAGCCACGAGAAGAATGGCAAGATGCCAGGCCAGAGGATCTAATACCATGGAAGAAACGGTCTCATCACCCATGGATTTACGTTTTTCATTTGGGATCAGACCGGTTTTCAAATCACCGGAAATATACTGGAAGCTCTTAATATATTTTGTCCAGCCCTTCTTTGTGCCCATTTTGATAAAGAAAAGGCCGCCGAAGATACCGGAGAGAATTCCTACCGTGGCACAGGTCATGGCGATATCCATGGCATCCGGATCTCCCAGTCTCTGGAAGGTGGAACCAACTGCAGCCGCCGTTCCGTGCCCGCCTGAAAAACCGGCTGCCAGAAGCAGGCCGAAGCCATAATTGATATCCGGAAACAGTTTGGAAATTACGAGAATTGCAAACAGCGGAGCAAGGCTGAACTGGATAACCTGGGCCAGCACTTTATAGGAGAAGTAGGAACCGATTCGATCCACTTCCGATCGGAAATCATTTTTAGAAAATGAAAATCCGTTAATTCCAACTGCTGCGAAAATTACGATAATCAGCACACCTGCGTAGGAACCAATCCCTTCGGAAAACGGCAGGATATTCAGTCCTTGGCTTCCCAACGCCAATGCGATAAAACCGGCAATCATACTGGCCGGAACAAAGAATTTCTGTACTACTTTCACCTTTGCACGGATCAGCTGCCCGATCATAATAAACAGCGACGCTAACGCAAAATCAAGTAAAAAATCATTTACACTCATATAACCCTCCTGTATTCGTATTTACCGGCTCAGGAATTACCCCGCATTCCCGAGCCGTCTGTCTTCTGTATCAGGGTTCCCCCCAGAGATTCAGCTTTGTTCCAATTCCCTTTTCCAGTGCATTCCGGTAAATGGTATGGCCCCACGCCAAGTCCTCTATCGGCATCCCGTCCATGATAAATATCACTTTTTCCCTATCGTTAAGCCTGCCTTCCGCCTTGCCTGCCGCCACATCTCCCAGGCCTGTGATATCCTCCTTCCGGATTTTACCGCTCCAGACCAGATCCATCATGAATCCGCAGATGCCGCTCAAATTCTTTGCAAAACCGCCCGGGACATTTTTCAGTTCTTCCGCATATGCCTCGTACATCTCCCAGTTGTCAACCACAATACGCGAACTCTTCATCAGTGACTCACTGATATCCGCGCTGGCCGGCAGGGTCAGAAGAGCGCCCTCTCCAACCCATTCGTCTTCAATGCGGGGAGACACACTGCCCGATGTGGCCACATTGATCACATCGCTGCCTCTGACCGCCTCCTCCACAGAACCGGCCACCTTCACCGTCACGCCGTACTTCTCTTCCAGCTCTTTTGCATACCGGGAAGCGGCGTCCATATCAATGTCGCAGATGCGGATTTCCCGGATTGTTTTCAGGACGTCCATCAGGGAATCCAGGCATGCTCTTCCTATCACGCCGATACCGATGGCGCTCAGCACCTGTGCCTGGTTTTTCGCAAAGTATTTAGCTCCCACAGCCGGGATGGCCCCGGTCCGCGCCGCGCTCAGGGCGTTTGCGGACATAATGGCAATGGGCGCTCCCGTATCGGGGTCATTAAGCACCGTGGTCAGAATCGAGCGGGGAAGTCCTTTTTCCCGGTTGGCAAGATTGGAACCGTACCATTTCTCGCCGCAGACATGGAAACGGCCGCCGAGATAAGCCACCAGGGCCATAAATCTCCGATCCGGCCCCTTTACCGGCATTCCCGGAAACTGCGTCTCCTTTGGGAAATAAATTTTAATTCCATGGGAGTTATGATTTGGGGCACCCATCAGATAATCTCCCTGTCCCAGAAGATCAAATACTTCATCCATTACCTGTATGCAGGTATGTACATCATTGGCCCCCGCCTCCACGGCTTCGGCCTCCGTCAGAAATAAAAAGTCCAGATTATGATTCATGCCCGTATCCTCCTGTAAGTTCCTTAGAGTTTAATAAAGTTATCGGATTTCGTACTGGTTGCCGCCGGAGCCGGATCCAGTTTTTTATCTGCAATATTTAAAATGTCTTCCGGACGGATCCACGGTCTTCCCTGGATGGCGCTGGTTTCCTCATGTGTCAGGTAGCCCTTGTATGCGGTAAGGCTTCTTCTCAGGAAGCCGTCCCTTGCACAAGCCTCGGCTACTCCGTTGTTCATAATGCTCCTGAAGTGTGGAAGCACGGAAGCAGCGTATGCAATGGAGGTGGACTGTGAAATGGCTCCCGGGATGTTGCTTACGCAGTAATGTACAACTCCCTCTTCAATATAACGCGGATCGGCATGGGTTGTCTCATGGAATGTCTCAATGGCTCCCACGTCATTGCTGATGTCAACAATAACGGAACCTCTCTCCATGGAACGCACCATCTCGCGGTCGATCAGGAACTCTTTTGCCGTTTTCGGCCATTTAACACAGTTATAAACAACATCAACTTCAGGAAGAAGTTTCTTAATATTATAACGGTTGGAAATCTGAGTGTTTACTTCCTCATTAAACTGTTTTCCGATATCACGGAGTGTTCCGATATTGATATCCATTACGGTTACCCAGGCTCCCAGGGAATGAAGAACGGAAGCAACGGATTTACCAACAATGCCGCCGCCAAGAACCAGCGCCTTGATGCCGGGCGCTCCACCCAGGCCGTTAACGAATTTACCCTTACCGCCGTTGATGGCCAGAAGTGATTCCAGTCCCATCAAAGCTCCCTGCTTGCCTGCCGCCTCACAGTTCGGTGAGCCGTAGCGGTGGGAATCCTCTGCGGTGAAAGCGATACATTTGCTGTCCAGGATTGCCTGAACCTCTTCGCGGTGGGCTGCCGGATGGATACAGGTAAACACGATCTGGTTCTCGCGGAGCAGGCCGTATTCACACGGTTCAAATTCTTTTACCTTGGCAACGAAATCACATTCCTTATAAATCTCTTCCTTTGTATCAACCAGCTTTGCTCCCTCGGCAGCATAAGCTTCATCACTGAAACCGGAACCTTCGCCTGCGCCCTTCTGCACATAAACCTCATGTCCATCCATTGCAATCATACTTACCTCTGCAGGTGTGGCAATCACACGGTACTCCCCAACTTTGATATCCTTCAGTACTCCAAACTTCATGTTCCTTCCTCCATTTTATATAATTTTATTTTCCAGTGAAATGAAAAGCAGAATTCCATTATCACCGTTTTTTCTGCGGGTGTCCGCAGTTCTTTTCTTTACATTTATATAATAAGCAACTTGCGTGCCAACTTTTCAAGGGTGATGAAAAAGTGGTGTAAACGTTGTAAAATGGGGGTTTTTCCCTTCGCCAGAAATTTGGATACTTACGGGTGCTCATTTTTGAGCAAATAAATCGCCCGTTTATGGGCAATATGTGCCCGAAAATGAGCGCTTGTATTTTAAAAAGAGACGCCGGATTTTGTTTCCAGCGCCTCTTTTTTATTTATAAATAGTTCATTCTCACCCGTTCACACTCTGTTTCCTCCTAATAGCCAAACGACTTGCTGTCACGCCGGAAGTCCGATCCCCCGTACAGTTTTCCGTCCTCGCCATAATATACTGCATTGGCGTTTCCAAAATACTTATCTATATCCTCTTTCTTGTCCACCTCGTATCCCATTTCTATGAGTTCTTTAATTACAGTATCATCAATCCTGCCTTCATAAGCAACGGCACCGGTCGCTGTGTTAAATATTCTTGGGGCATTGATAGCCTCCTGAATTGTCATGCCATGGTCAATTACATTGCTGATAATCTGTGTCACTGTTGTGATAATTCTGGTCGCTCCCGGCGTCCCGAGAACCATGAACGGCGTCCCGTCTTCCTTCAATACTACCGTAGGACTCATGGAGGATAACGGAGTTTTTCCCGGTGCTATAGCATTTGGTGAATCCGGATCTGCCGAGAAATCGTCCATCTCATTGTTAAAAATAAATCCGTATTCATTCATTGCCACTCCGGACGGGTAATTGTGTGTCTGTGTAACCGCGACCATATTCCCGGCCTTGTCCGCTACTGAAAAATGGGTTGTATCCTTGTGCTCATAGGTCCATGGGTTTACTTCTTCATAAACAGTGGCCTTGTCCGGCCGAATCTGCTCCGCCTGCTTTTTCGCATACTCTTTGTTTGTCAGGCCGCCGATTGGTACATCCACATACTCGGGATCTCCCATATATAATGCCCTGTCGTTGAAAGCGATCTTAAATGCCTCCGCAAGATAATGAAGATTCTCGGCAGAATTATGTTCCATTGAGGCAATATCAAAGTTTTCCAGGACATTTAAAGCTTCTACGACATGAGTGCCTCCGGAAGATGGCAGTGGAGATGAAATAATCTGATATCCACGGTATGTGCCTCTGACCGGTTCCATTTCTTTAACGGTGTAATTCTCAAAATCCTCTACCGTAAAGACTCCGCCGTATTTATTTATTCTGTCCACCATAGCCTGAGCCATAGGTCCTTTATAAAATGCATCTTTGCCTTCCGCCGCAATCTTTTTCAATGTTTTAGCCAGGGCCGGTGTTTTGAACAGTTCACCCACCTCATAGGTCATTCCATCTTCTTTTAAATAGATATCACCGAACTCAGGATAATCTAACATCCACCCATAGTAATCCTTCCACACTTCCGCCAGGTTGGGCGCTACATAAAAACCTTCCTCGGCCAACTTAATTGCGGGCTGCATGACCTCTTCCCAGGTGACATTCCCGGATCCGTATTTTTCAAATGCGTAGCTGAGACCTGCTACCTCTCCCGGTACCCCGACTGACTTTCCGCCGATAGCCTTCTGGTTGCCGATGACATTGCCCTCACTGTCTTTTGGCCACATCTCCGGCGTTGCGGCCTGAGGCGCTCTCTCACGAAAATCCAGGAAAACAACCTCGCCGTCCTCGCTGTGAATAGTCATAAATCCTCCGGCTCCCAGGCCCGAGTAATTGCATTCCACTACACCCAGGGCAAAACCGACTGCAACCGCCGCGTCCACAGCATTGCCGCCGGCTTTCAGGATATCCACACCGGCCTGGGACGCTTCCACCTTTGCCGAGGCAATCATGGCATTTTCGCCCGTCGCGTCTCTGCCCTCCATATTCACCTGGCCTTCTTCGTCCCAAAGGTACCAGCCGTTTCCATCCGTAACCCGGCCCGTTTCCACTCCGCCCTGTACTTCTGCCTGACTTTCCGTCTCAGCAGCTTCACTGGTTTTGACCTCACTGGCTTGGGCTTCACTGGACGGCACCGCCGTCTCCTGCGGTTTTGGCGCCGAACAGCCGGCCAGCGATACCGCCGCCATTACTGCAGCCAGAGATAATGCTGTCAGCCTTCTTCTCATACTTTTTCCTCCTTCTCCTGTACCATAAAAACAACGGGTGATATATAACCCCATAATATCCCGCCGGTCCTGCAGTGTCTACTTTTTCTCATTTTTCTCTCAGATTTTATTGTAGTTTTATGTATGTTATCAATAAAATTTAATTTTTAAGATATTATTTTCTTTAAAATTTTAAATTGTTTTTCCTTTTTATTATTTATTACTCAAAAAAAGAGCGTCCTGTCGGATAGATTATCCGAAGAACGCTCTCAATCTTAAATTCTATTTCATTGCCTTATCACCACTCGAAATCCTGCCGCCATTAATTCAGATACTCGCCCAGCTTATGTCCGCCTGTTGTCAGCTCCTCATAAGTCGGCAGTCCTGTCATAATAATCTCGCCCTTTTCACTTCCGTACACCTCGGTAAAGGCTTTCATATATTCCGTACAGCCCTGCAGATGTCTACCGACACGCAGTTCCAGAGGAACGCCGTTCTCGTCGTAGGGGATGTAAAGGTAGCCGAGTTTGGAGGCCTTCATGTAGCAGTTATCCTTACCTGTCAAGATCAGGTTTTCATCAATCTTACCGTGTAAACGGCCCTGTGCCGGGTTTCCTGTCTCCATCAACAGAGCAAGGGTGCCCGTATGATCGCCCAGCTCACGGTGAGTTAAACCATGGAGCGAAACAGGTGATGGCTCAAGGGACATATTAATCCCCGCCATCTGCAGTTCCAGGATACCCATGGACGCCATATCCATCGCTCTCTCATGGGCTACGGTTGCATTGATTGTAGGATACTCAGGGGATGCTTCATGAAGGTCCATCTCCATATCAATATTAAGGGTATTAATCATGTTAGTAATTGCATACGCAATCTGCTCCGTCAGGGTGCCATCCTCTACACCAGGATAGGCGCGGTTGATGTTACGCATCTCACTTCCGGACAGAGTCTGCCCCGATGAATGAGTGTATACATCCGGATCAGGCCACTGGTCAATCGGGTTGGAGGCACGGGAGCCGTATACAAACTGGCGTCTTCCGCTCTCCGTCTCAATGTGGAAGAAATGCGGCGAGCCCTCCTGCGGGTCATTGTGGGTAAATGCGCTGTTGTCGGTTCTCGGAATTACATAAACGGTTCCGGCTTCCACTTTACCGCTCTCAACAATTGTAACGGCCGCCATATGGCCGGACGGCTCATTCGGGTGGGTTCCGCCGAGTACAAGGAAAGAACCGCCCTCTTTTTCACCCTGCATCACGTAAACCGTCGTGTCGCCGAAGGTGCCTTTTAAATTTGCATTATAATCACTTAACTGGAAAGTGGATGTCACTCCCTCACCCGGGATAATCACTTCCTGGTAATGTCTGAAATCGTAAAAATCTTTTCCCGCAACCACTGCAACGGCAATACTTGCCACAGCGCAGACTGCCGTAACGAGATTTTTATGTGTCTTAAAAAATTCCATTTTCAGTCCTCCTTATTTAATCATCAGGACGCGCAGTAAAAGAGGTACCATTACCATACAAGCGTTCACCTTCATTGACGGAGCATCTTCTTTGTACATATCAATAGCTGTAAATACAAGGAATAAAAGCGCTATGGCTCTGTAAATCAATGTAATCATATCTGTATCCCCCTTTTAGAACAACGCTGCAAGCGATTTTGAGAAGTAGATGAATGCCATTCCGTAGACAAGCATTACTGCCATCGGAACCATACATCTCTTCAGAACCTTCACGTAGTTTTCCACGCCCGTAATCTTGGCCGCAAAAAGACCTGCCAGAGCGGTCGGCGGCATCATGTCGCCCAGGGCTGCGATGAAGGACAGAGCTGCAATTGTAAATACGGTATCCATATTCAGGAATGCCAGAGCAAACGGCACGCCGAGTACGGAGGAAGCGCCAAAGGATGAAACGGCGCCGAATAACGGGATGGATACGCCGGCTGCCAGCAGACGCAGATTCTCAGGAAGTCCAAGGCAGGTCATAACGATAAATCCGCGCACACCTGTCAGTGTCATTACCTGGATAAACATACCTACACCCATCAGGATACCCATAACGGGAAGGGAGCTGTGAAGCGCCTCCTGAATGGTTTCCACCGGGTTAACCTTGCGTCCCGTGAACAGGCCGACCGCTGCGCTGACTAAGAACATCAGAGGCATGCCGATATCCGGAATCACTTTGAAAATCTTTGTGAGCATCATCAGAATAACCAACACGAACAGCGGGATATAAACACGGAATCCGTATTTCTCAGCCACCTCTTTGTTCAGATGGGGCTCCATTTTTTCGTAATCCATGTTCTTTGCCTGTTTCAGTCCCAGGAATAACGCTGAGAAGATAGCCACCGGAATGGTCAGGAGCAGAAGGGGAATGCCGAATCCTACGAAGGGAACGTCAATTCCGCCGCCGATGATCATGGCCGGAAGGTTAACAGGAGGTGCAATCATGCCCAGCAGTCCGCCCATTGCGATGAGAGCCGCTGCTGTTACCGTATCGAGTCCCATAATCAGAAGAACCGGAGCCATGATACTTCCTGCGGACAGAACGGCCGCTGTGGAAGAACCGGTAATCATACCCGGGAACATGATAACCGCCATGATAAGGATCAGCAGAATCGCCGGATGTTTGTGGAACTTTTTAATAATCACAGCGCTCAGTGCATCCAGAGTGCCCGATTTTTCAACCACCTTCATAAATACCATGGCAGTTGCGATAACAAGAATTGTGTCAATATAAGAGAAGGTACCTTCTACGAGATGCCGGATCGGAAGTCCCTCCCCGGCTACCAGACAGCCGCCGATAGCTGAAAGCATCATAGACACACCTACAGGAAGTTTTGCCAGGAAGCAGCCAACCATGAAGATGCCGATCATTGCAACGAAAATTATAAATTCGTGAGTCACTTTTTACTCCTTTCTGTCCCCTTGTAAAATTAAGGGGCCGCTTTACTGCGGCCCCGTTTGACAGACTTTACATTATTTACCGAAAATTGTCTTGAGAGGCTCTACTGCTCCAACCTGGTTATCAATGAAAGCAGCTGGAATTCCATTTTCTGTAACGATTCCCTTCATCAGGCCGTCGCTGTCGCCTTCAGATACAATGATAGCCGCATCTGATGCCGCCAGGGCGTCCGGAATGAATTTGTCCGATAAGGTACCGCGTCTTGCGCTGCCACCGATGTGAAGGGAAATGATTGTCATCCCCTGCTCTTTGGCTTTTGCAATAACGCCTTTCACACGGTCTAACTCCTGGTTCTCATCAACGCCTGCCGCGCCGAGTCCCTTGGAACTTCCTCCGATAGCCAGCACCAGTGTCTTGTAGCTTCCTAAATCATCTGCTGTAACAGTTGAGTTTAAGTCGGTCTCGATCTCACACTTTTTCATCAGAGTCTGGACTACATTTACATCGGCGCTCTGTCCTACGCTTGTGAGGACGATTGGGCCTTCTGCGATGGCTTCCGTGATCTCTTTTACGTCTCCGGATGCTGCCGCTTCACCACCTGCCGCAGGGGTCTCCTGTGCTGCCGGAGCCTGAGTTGCCGCCGTGCTGCTTCCGCCGCCGCAGGCCGTAAGGGAACCTGCCGCCATAGAAAGGCATAATGCTGCGATTGCTAATCTCTTCTTCATTTTCATATCTCCTTATTCTCTGTGTTTTTAACCTTTATTTTCCGTTTTCCAATTATTAATAACCGAGTGCTTTACCGTCACGCCTTGGGTCGGCGCCGCCTAACAGTGTTCCGTCCTCACCGTACATAACAGCGTTTACAGAACCGAAGGTACGGTTGAATTCTTCGTTCGGCTCTACCGTATTGCCAAGTTCCTCCAGCTTCTTGATGGAGTCTGCATTCAGACGCGTCTCATACTGAATTGCGCTTGTGGCATTGTTGTAGAGACGTGGAGCGTCGATTGCCTCCTGCATTGTCATGTCAAAGTCAACTACGTTACTGATAATCTGCGCTACCGTTGTGATAATCTTTGTTGCACCCGGGGAGCCCAGTACCATGAACGGTGAGCCGTCTTCTTTCAGGACAATGGTCGGGCTCATGGAGCTTAACGGCACCTTTCCGCCTGCAATTGCATTTGGCGATTCAGGATTTGCGGAGAAATCATCCATCTCGTTGTTTAATACAAAGCCGTATCCGTCCGGAATAATCTTTGCTCCGAAGAGGCCGTTTACAGTCTGTGTTACGGAAACCATGTTTCCCTGCGCGTCTGCCACTGAGAAGTGTGTGGTATCCTCATGCTCATACTGCCATGGGCTGATCTGCTCATATTTGCTTGCAACGGCCGGGTCAATCTGTGCAGCCAGTTCTTTTGCACGTTTTTTAGAAAGAATTCCGTTGACAGGAACATCTACGTAGTCAGGGTCACCCATGAATTCTTCACGGTCGTGGAAGCACATTTTAAATGCCTCGGTCATAACATGAAGCTTCTCAGGGGAATCAAATCCCATGGATGCAATATCAAAGTTTTCCATGATATTCAGGGCTTCGATTACATGTGTGCCGCCTGAAGACGGAAGCGGGGAGGAAATAATCTTATATCCGCGGTATGTACCGGTTACAGGTTCCATAACCTTAACCTCATAGTCGGCCAGATCCTGCATTGTGAACAGACCGCCGTACTTATTAACCGTGTCAACCATCTTCTGTGCGATTGCGCCTGTGTAGAATGCCTCTGCGCCGCCTTCGGAGATGGCTTTCAGTGTCTTTGCCAGATTCGGGTTTTTGAATGTATCTCCAACCTGATAGTTTAATCCGTCCTCGTTCAGGTAAACATTACCGAACTCAGGATAATTTACCATGGCGTCGTAGGAACCGAACATATCATTGTAAAGTGTCGGTGTTACGATGTAACCTTCCTCGGCCAGTTTAATGGACGGCGCAATCACATCTGCCCATGTCACGTTGCCGGAACCGTATTTCTCAAATGCATATTCCATTCCTTTTACATTTCCAGGAATGCCGACTGACTTTCCGCCGATGGACTTCTGGTTGCCGATTACATTTCCTTCGGCATCCACCTGCCACATATCCGGTGTTGCCGCCGCCGGTGCTTTTTCACGGAAATTTACGAAAACATCTTCTCCGTCGGCGCTGTGGATTGTCATGAATCCGCCTCCGCCGATACCGGAAGAGTTAGGCTCCGTAACGCCCAGTGCGAAAGATACGGCTACTGCTGCGTCAACCGCGTTTCCGCCTGCTTTCAGAACTTCAAGCCCTGCTTTGGATGCCTCATATTTACCGGATGAAACAACGGCTGTCTTTCCTTCCGCCCCTCTGCCTTCCAGGGTCAGATTACCGTTTTCATCCCAGAGGTACCATCCCTCTCCATCAGTCACACGGTTTCCGGCAGAAGCTGCTTCACCTTCTTCGGTTCCTGTCGTCTCGGCCGCTGATTCCGCCGGTTTTGTCTCTGCTGCGCTTTCGGCCTGGGTCGAAGCTGTCTGGCCGCCGGAGCATCCTGTCATGACCGCCATCAGGGCTGCCATTGAGAGGGCAATAAGTTTTTTAGACTTTCTCATAAATTTCCTCCTTTTCCTGTTCCCATTAAAAAGTTGATAAGGTTATGATAACCATGCGAAACTGTTTTGTCTATTTTTTCCCATTTTTCTCGCAAACGGGGGAGAAATTTGTTCAAGATTTACTTTTAGTTGATTGGGAGGACGCGGGGGGGCTTGTGGGGGCGTACCTCTCTTTCTTTTTTTCTCATATTTCTCTCTGCCGGTTTGGGCGGTTCTTTTTGATTTTTGGGGATTTTGCTGATATGATGGAAGGAATAGGGGATGTAATGTGGCAGGGGGTGTGATGATGGGGGTTTTTGTTGGATTTTTTACGGTGATGATTTTGTATTTTGTGATTGAAAACAGGATTAACCGCGCTTGTCTGGCTTCTTTTAAGGCTGTGATTCATGTGAATGGAATTCGGGGGAAAACTTCTACCTGCCGGTATATTGACGCTGCGTTGAGGAGCCGGTATAAGGTTTTTACGAAGACGACCGGCACTGATGCGATGATGATTCATGCGGATGGGCGGGAGACTCCCGTCAGGCGGCTGGGGCCTGCCAATATTCATGAACAGCTCCGTATTATCCGCCTGGCCCGCAGGGAAGGGGCGGAGGTCCTTGTCCTGGAATGTATGGCCGTTAACCCGGAGCTTCAGAAGATTGCTCAGGAACAGATCGTGAGAAGTAATATTACGGTGATTACCAATGTCCGTTATGATCATATTTTTGAAATGGGGGATTCTCTGGAAGAGATAGCTGCTTCACTGTCCTCGACGATTCCGGAACACGGGACGCTCTATACGGCCGATCGGAATGCCGCCGCCATGTTTGAGGAAAAGTGTAAAGAACGTGACTGCCGGCTTGTCTTCTGTCCTTCCGGTTGCGTGGCGGAGGAGAATATCTCGATTGCCAGGGAAGTTTCCGCCTCTCTCGGAGTGACAGAAGAAGAATTTGCAAAGAGCCTTTCCAATGTGAAAGAAGACTTCGGGACGAAGCGGATTTACCCGATAGCAAACAGGAACGGGGAGGTTTTCCACTTTCTCAACCTTTTTTCCGCCAATGATCCACAATCCACCAGAAATAATGTGGAGGACGCGGGAAATGGATATTCCGGTATCTATTTTCTCTATAACCACAGAGAAGACAGACCCGACCGCGCCCTCCTGTTTGCCCGGTATTTTTTTCCGCACTATAAAAATTCTCCTGTATTCCTGACCGGAAAAGGTGCCTTTCTTCCAAAGCGCCTTTTCTCCAAAGCCGGGCTGACCGATCTCAGGGTGACTCCCAATTACAAAGACTGCCTTGATTTACCGGCCGGATCCCTGCTCATCGGGATCGGCAATATTAAAGGGCCCGGATACGAGATGATAAAATCACTGGAAGAACAATCTTTAGAAGAGCGAGGTAGCCGCAATGAATGATATCCTTCTTTTGGGAATCTTTTTAAGTCTGCTGTTCACGGAACTGACCGACCTGTCTCCCGGCGGAATCATTGTTCCCGCCTATTTTGCCATGTATGCCTATGACTGGAAACGGCTGCTCGGAACGGTAATCCTCTCCCTTCTGTGCATGGTCATCGTCCACTTCATGTCCAAATATATGATTCTGTACGGTCGGAGGCGCTATGCCGTCTATGTTATGACCGGAGTTCTGCTCAAGTTTTTGTTTGGTTTCCTGGGCGCCGGAGCCGCCTTTTCAATTGGCAGCCTCATTCCCGGTATCCTGGGCCGTGACATGGAGAAGCAGGGCGTTCCAAAGACGCTGACAGGGCTTGGCATCGTGACGCTGCTGACGCGCCTGATCTACATAATCGTTAGATAGCCTTTACAGGCATCCCAAACATGCGAGGTAGTTTAATGAAACTGAAACAATACTGGCGTTTCCTGATCGTATTCTTCTTTCTTCTCTGTTCCCTTCTCCTCCTGGAACAGACGAAAACACTGACCAAAAAAGAGAACGCGGCCATGATGCTGGACGCTTCAACCCGGATGGAACGTGCGCTGTCTGCCCTGAAGGAAGAAAAGCAGAACCGCGGATATAAGATTTCACCCATCGACGACCCGAACGCCACCGGTATGATCGGGGAATCTTACACGGAAATCACGACCACTCTCGGCAGCCTGGAATCCAAGCGCTCGACGACAAATCCCAATACCGCCGCCATGGTGGTGGATATGCTGACGCAGTGCGGCGTGAAACAGGGCGATACCGTTGCGGTAAACCTGTCCTCATCCTTTCCCTGCTTAAACATCGCCGTTCTCTGTGCGCTGGACGCCATGGGGCTCAAAGGCTCCGTCATGAATTCGGTGGGCGCGTCCACCTACGGGGCGAACCTGCCCGATTTTACCTATCTGGACATGGAACATTTTCTGCTGGAGCATCAGTACCTGTCAAACCATTCCTCCTGTTTTTCCCTGGGAGGACAGGACGACATCGGCAGGGAGATGCCGCAGGACGTAAAGGATTCCATTACGGCCCGTCTGTCCGGCTATGGTTACCGGTTCCTGTATTACGAAGATCTGGAGGAAAATATAAACGCCCGGCTGTCCATCTATGAGGACGGGGGGGAACCTGCCTGCTTTATCAACGCCGGGGGCAATCTCATGTCCTTTGGAGGCGGAACCGAGATGGTTACCGCAGCAAACGGTATCATAAGCCCCGGCAGAACTGAGGTAAAAGGTCACGGTCTGATTCCTCTTTTCCTGAATAGAGGAGTCCCGGTTATTCACCTTCTGAATATGAAGGGCCTGCTGCCATCCTACGGTCTTCCCTTTGACCCCTCACCGGTTCCGGCCGCAGGAGAAGGCGGCGTTTATGAAACATGGCGGTATAACCTGCCCCTGGCATCCGCTCTCGCGGCCGTCGGCCTGCTTCTGCTTGTCTGGGCGGCAAAACATTATCCCCACAGAAAAATCCCCCTGTAGCTTCCGCTACGGGGGATAACCCATTAAATCCATCTGTACAACGTCCTCGGGCGGCCCATGTCACCATAGGAATACTGCTGTTCCACCCTGCCTTCTTTTACCAGATATTGCAAATAGCGGTACAGGGTCTTCTTCTTAATCTGCGTAATGTCCTCCAGCATATCGATATCCAGAAACTCCGTGATCCCCTTCATCTGATTTTCAATCTTCTGAAGCGTCATCTTGCTGATTCCCTTGTCGTAACTCTCATAATACTGGCTTTTCTCGTGATACTGGAGATGAACCTTGATTCTGGAAATCAGATCCACCGCCTTAACCGGCTTCAGGGAATAGTCATTTGCTCCGGCATTCATAAACCTGGACACGATATGCTCTTCCTCCTCGATTGTCAGAACGATAATCGGAACCTTGGGCAGTTTTTTCCGTATTTCCTTCACTGCGGATATCCCATCTACCCCCGGCATATGGTAATCCACCAGGATCAGATCTATCTTTTCTTTCTTTATGTATTTCTCCGCCTCCTCATATCCGGCGGCCAGCAGAGGCCTCCATCCCTGAAAATTAAAAATCTGTTCCAAAGTATAGAGGATGTCCCTGTTATCGTCAATTGCCAGAATTGTTTTCATACTCTCCATTTGGCTGCTCCCCCTTCCGTAAACAAATCACCACTTTCGTGTAGCGTCCCTTTTCACTTTCAACCCGCACTTCGCCCTTATGGTTCTCGATTACCTGTCTGACAAAGGGAAGTCCCAGTCCGGTGGACTGTTTTTCCGAATATCCGAGTTCCCAGATATGATCCATCTTCCACGGCTCGATGCCTGTCCCGTTATCGGCCACTGTGATGCAGACAAACTCCTCCTGTTCCTCCACGGTGAGACGGATCTTTCCCGTTTCCTTGTTCACCGCGTTGTAAGCATTGGTAATCAGATTGATTACCGCTCTGGACAGGCGGATTTTATTCCCCGTTATCACGGTTTCCGGACAGCCTATCTCATACTCCAGCATTTCCCTCGGCACCTGAATGGATACCTGGGCTAAAACCATTTTCATCAGTTCCTCCACCTTCATCGGTGAGTGCCTGTTTTCGTACAGAATTTCCGAAATCATCATGCTCATCGAAGTCAGGGAGGAGGAAATCTTCTTGAAATACTCCTGTATCAGTCCATCTTTCTCCATCATCTCAGCAAGACTGACCAGCCCCTGGACAATGGTGAGAGGTGTTTTTAAATCGTGGACAAGGCTCTGGACCTCGCTTGAGTTTCTCATCTTCAAAGCCTCTATCTGGGTATGGTACAGCTCTTTTTCCACCTGTCTCGTCTTCTCATTGGAGATTTTCAGCTTATGTTCCTTATAGAGCAGCTGCACCTGAATCAGCGATGTATACAGAAAAGAGAGGAACATGCTTAACGCGAAAACGGTGAGCAGATTCTTCTCCTCCATAATTCCGGCTGCGATCTTCACATCCATGGAAATTTCGCCGCGGCCGAACCCATAATCGGATAAATGCGGTATTACATCCAGCCACTGGATGCTCATCAGCAGAGAGGCTACAATCAGCAGCTTATTAAGCATACTGACGGAAAACAGATTCATATAGGACAGCAGAAGCACAAAACCAATCAGAATAAGAGCCGGTATGCCAAGATCATACCGGATACCGTATATCCTGTAAATTACATCGTAAATCAGCACGATCAAAGACAGCGTAAAGACAACATTAAATGCAAAACGCTTTTTCCCGTACAAGTACACATGCACCGATTCATTAATCAGGAATGCCCCCAGATAGTGGGGAACCGCACGGATTACATTCATCATAACGAGTTTAAGAGCCGCGATTATCAGGTAACTGGCCCTGTCGTTCATCATTCCAGCACGGAGTGATTCGTATATGCCAAGCTGCTCCTCCATGATAATCGCGGGTCCCACCACCCCCAGAAGAGCCAGGACGCAGCCCTGGATAAATAACTTCGAATTATACTGAATTCCCACTTTCTTTTCCATACCCATCCCCGCCTCTATTCACACACATCGGTCCGACGCCTCTCCCCCAACAGAAGCATCTCTTGCTGATAGTATATAATATTGCCGGTCTTTTTTCAATTCCTATACAAAAAGCCCTGTTACTGTTCACTCCGGGTCCAGTAACACGCTGTGCGAAAATACTACCGGAGAACAGTAACAAAGCCCTGCCGTAAACTACTGTGCGGCAGGGCTCATGTTCTTCTGAAAATATCGTTTTTATTCTTTTATATCCACACTGTCCGGGCATTTCCGGACGCTTACTGCTTTTATTCCAGAGGGTCTGCTCCCGTTACAGTCTGCATGTGGACCGCAACCTATTCCCACTTCATCACGTCCCAGACATCCTGTGTTTCCAGTCCCAGTTTCCATCCTGAAACACCGGCCAGATCATACTTTTTAACCAGATCCATCTTAAGTCCCAGTGATTTGGCGTCCTCCATCCAGAGGTAATTCATTCCGTCCTCTGTCTTTACCTCGCCGTAATTCTGTCCCACCGTATCGTCCCAGGTGAACTTCATTTCATTGTCCTCGGCCCACTTCTTAGCGGAACCCATTCCCATGGCCTTTGATGAAAGTTTCCCGTCCTTCTCCGTCCAGAGACGTGTGTAGAAAGGAACTCCGTTAATTACCTTCTCCTTTGGCACCAGATCCAGGGTGTTTTTGATTCCCGACTCGACATAGCCGAGGGAAGCGACAGAACCGGCGTCTCCGCCCGCATAATGCTCATCGTAGCCCATAATAATCACATAATCGGCCACAATTCCCTGCTCTCTGCGGTTGTAAAAACGGTTATACGGAGCCGGTACATAATTGTCCACGGACAATACCAGCCCTTTCTTCCTGCAGGATACGGACAGTTCCCTGATAAACTGAATATAGTGGACTCCGGCCGCCTCTTTCAGACTCTCAAAATCCAGGTTGATTCCGTCAAAACCATAGGTGTCGGCTTCGTCCATCAGACTGCTGATCAGCTTCTTCCTGACGGAAGTTTTAGACAGCAGCTCCTCGGACTGTACGTTTTTGCTTATCTCACGGCTGAAATTGTCCACTACGGCCCAGACCTGAAGTCCCATCGCATGAGCCTTTTCCACATAGCTTTTGCTGGCCAGAGATTCATAATTCCCTTCATTATCGCTCAGTGTAAACCAGGTCGGGGCGATTACGTTCACGCCCTTAGTGGAAGCAATCAGCTCCTCCATTGCATTATTGGCGGCATCAATTGTCACCTGATGCCAGACCATGCTGATTTTCTCGTCCAGTGATATATTCGTGTATTCCGGCGCCACAAATGTGCTGACCGGAGTCTCTTCATGAAGATTCTCGAGCTTTCTGTTCTCCATATATCCGATATGGCCGTCCTGCGTCATGACTTTAGCCCACTTATCCATGGTTTCCAGAACCACGACACTCTCGTCCTTTACTACCTCCGTGATAATCGGGCTCTTTACTCCGCCCTTGATCCGGAGCTTTCCATTCCGTCTGACGGTGGCAATCGGAACAGGCGACCAGGTATTCTCAACATAAATGCGTTTCTGATCTCCGCTGTCATAGGCATTCACCCGGATGTCTGTATAGTTCAGGATAAGTCCCAGCGCCAGGTAGACATTGCCGTTCCTCTCCAGAAGGATCTTCTTTCCTCCCGTACCGTCCGTCTCCGCATTCGCTGTGACCACCTCTTCCGGAAGGGCATAGACCAGCAGCTTCTCCCTGTCATCCCAGTAAAAGCGCTCGTTCAAATTGGCATTTACCCAGTCTATGGGCAGATAAGTCTGTCCGTCCTCGTAAATCCCTTTGATTTCCTGCTTCCCATAATTCAGGAAAACAGAAACTTCACCTTCCTTCCCATTATACAACCGGCTTAAATCGGCCCTCTCATTGGTAGGCATATATCGTTTATAGCCATAAACTCCGGCTGCACATACCACCAGAAGCAAAAGCACCAGAAACAGGGCTTTAAGCGGCGATCTTCTTCTCTTCATCTCTTCCTCCGGTATCCAATCATGTCTTTATATTACTATCATTAATACAGTTAGTATATCACACCTTTTCCGGGGATTGTTGAATTTTTTCTTACATTTCTTTATGATCGGGCAATTCAGTTTCTTCCGTATTCCTCCTGTTTTATTTATAATAAACCCTGTCAAAGCGAATTTCCATCAGCCGTCCGGTATCGGCTCCAATATAGTCTCCCATATAAAAAGAGCCATCTTCTTTCAGTTCAAATATTTTATCGTACTCTTCGGGCGGACACTCTTTGCCGTCTATCAGGATCGGGATTCCCCTCTCCCTGTACTTCTTCAAACCTTCCACAAATATGCGCTGCTGTTCTTTTTCCCGCCTTTCTTTCTCAAGCTGCCTTTTTTCTCTTTCGTTCATCGCTACCCCTCGAATCTCCGGGGACGGGATCCTGGGCGGTGTAAGGCGCGCTTTGCGGGCCTTACACTTCATCCTGTCAGAGACCTCAGGAAAGTATATTGTGATATATCAGTTCCCATCCCACTGGTATTTCAGGAATCTCCCCAAAAAAGCCATAACTTCTCCGGTAATGGTAAACGCATCCGGCTGCCAGGGAATACGGTTGACGCGGACTTTCAGACACCGCATGATCATATCTGCAGTCTCTTCATTTCCAAAAGCCGAAAAATATTCCCAGCCACAGTCACGTCTTGTCCGGGAAATCTGCTCCGTAAATGCCTCCAGCTTCCATTCGCTGAAAGCACCGAGCAGAAACTTTCGGTCACATCTCGAAAAATCTTCTTCGATTCCGTCACCGTATACTCCAAAATCCAGAATCACCGTGTTGAACCCCTGCCGTTGACATTCCAGCAGTTCTTTTCTGCCGGCTTTATTATAATAAGAGACTCCATAGGTAATAAACGTCTGATTCTGTCTATTTGTGACAGTTCTTGTCGAATAAATTTTCTGTATTCTCCCCAGATCGCCGCTGTCGTTCCACTCTAAAACCGCTGCTTTCCCGGCCGAAACTCCTGTCAGATAATTAGCGAGAAGAATGGAAAAATGGGTCACCCCGACGCAGCGGCCGCTTCCGGCAACCCCAATAAGCTCCGTCCTGCGGCGCTCTGTCCCTATCTGTCTTTTATTCCGTCCGCCTCTGCGGGGATGTGGAAAAATCCTGTTATCCTTTTCCGTACCGCACTTTTCCTCTCTCTCTTTCCTGTGCGTTCCTGCGCCAGGTTTCTTATTCTTTGCCCGCCTTTTGTGCCGTCGGCCACCGCTTCAAAAAAACGTCCGAAGTTTGTATCCTCGGGTGCCGTAAAGCAGGGCATTCTGTAATATGTGAGTCTTGCGATATCTTCCGGCAGTACGATGTCCGTTCCGGAAGAAATATGATTAAAAATGACACGCAGATTTGAGTTCTGCGCCAGATAATGGATCGCCGTTATGGATCTCCCAAGTTCCCACCACTTTCCGCCGCATACGAGAATGAGAAGATCGCACTCCTCCTTTAAAACCGACTGGAGTTCAGTTCCAAAGTCCACAACTACGGCGTCATAATCCGGCTGTTCCAGCCTGACGCGGCTTCCATACCTCGGTTTCAGCTCCCAGTTTCCCATATGAAAAATTCCATACTGGTCCGGGCTTTGCTCCAGATACCCTGCCATCGACGACACGGCCCCGGAGTCATTATTCTCCTGGTACAGATTTGAGATTCCTTTTTTTGTCAGATACGACGATACGCTTAAAGATACATGGGTTGCCCCCATGCCGTGACTGCTGCATGCTACAGCAATTCTGAGAAGTGACATTTGCTTTTCTTTGAAAACACCCTGTTTTAATTCCATAAGATCCGTGAGCACCTGGCCGACATCCCCATAACGCCCTTCGCTGTCCCGGTTCATACACCGCCCTGTTATGGCCTCCAGCCTCTCTTCCCATCCTGTTACCGCCGCTTTGCCTCCCGTTCTCACGCCCTCATCCTCAGACGGTATGTCCCTGGATGCAGCGCCTGCGTAAACGTCTGGGAGTCTTCCCTTCCACATATAGAAAAGGAGGGCGCCAATGGCATAGATATCGGTCTTTACATCCACCGGCCCGTCCGTATATTGTTCCGGAGCGGCAAAACCGGGCGTCCCGTAACGTCTTTCGGGCATCGCGGCCTGGGCAGCTGAAACGGCCTGATCAAAATCGATCAGCTTCAGTGTTCCTTTGCAGATTAAAATATTATGGGGCTGTAGATCTAAATACAAAATTGGATTGGGTTTAAACGAATGCAGATACTCCATGATTTGACAAAGCTCCGTTCCATATGAAACGATCTTTGTCCCTGTCAGACTGCCCTGTCGGTTCACAAGGGCATATAAGGACTCACCTTCAAGATATTCTTCGATGAGATAGTAATAATTTGAATCCTCTTCCAAGTCATATATAATCGGGATTCCCGGATGCTTCAGCTCCTTCAGCGCGGCTGTCTCCCTGAAAAAACCTCCGTCTCCCTTCGGCACTCTCTTGATGGCCCGGAATTCTCCAAGACCAAGATGCTCCGCCAGAAAAACGGTACCGCTTCTTCCTCCGCCAATCACCCGACATATCTGATATTTTCCAAATAAAATGGTGCTTTCTGCTCTTACACCTCCCTTCGGAAATATCACTTCTCAGAGCTTCATTCTAATACATTAGAGAGGGATTTACAACCTCTTTTTAAAAATTTTTTATAAAACATGAGGACGGGGCCGATCCCTACGCTGTCTTCAGTCCCGTCGCTCCCCCCGCCCCCTTTCCCCGGGACTGAAGACTCATCAAATACCTCCCCCGTCCGCCATCCCCCAGGCATCCCTGCCTTTCAACGAAATAATCCCTCTATCAGCTCCCATATCCTCCTGAAAATATTCGCAATCCGGTGGAAAATACTCCCGTCCGAGTGAAATTCTTCGTCCACACTGTTCCCGCTTTTTACCTTTTCCTCTTTGATTTCCTCAGTCCGCAGCACGATCTGGATTGTGCGCGGGGACGGGTTTCTTGTGGAGGTAAAGGAGACCGGCGCGGCATCCGGATCCACGTTCAGGATTGTGGTGTCTTCGGTGGTGTACTCATCCCACTTGTCGTCTATCATGTCCTTGATTGTGTTTTTAGCGCTCCTTAAGACGTTTGTCTGGCCCAGGCCTTCTCCTGCATCGTCCAGGATGCCCGCCAGACCGGTCAGCGTCTGTTTGGTACTGCTGTTCAGCGGGTCGCTTATGCTCTTTAACTGGTTTTCCAAAGCCGTGCTGAACACCGTCAGGGATATCAAGCTGTTGTAGGCGCTGTCTGTCAGTTCCCCCATGTCGTTCAGCGTGGACAGGATTTCATCGTGGTGTTCGTTGACCGTCCTGTTAATAGTGTCCACGGAGCTGATAACATCGTCCGCTGCGTCACAGATGTCCGCTGCCGTGCCCGCGATATCCCGTAGATTTTTAAGCGCACCGGAAATATTTCCCCTCTGTGCAGCCAGAACCTGCAATATCGTCTCAGACTGTGTAATCAGAGCCTCCACGTCGTCCGTCAGGCTGGTGTTTCCGATTGTGCCGTCCACCCCCTCCACAATGGCGTCCAATGCATCCTTCAACCCCGCCTGGCCGGCCCTGCTGGCCTCGGAAGCCGTTGCCGCACGGTCATTTTCCGGCATCAGGTATGCCACAAGCGTATCTATCTCATCAATCGTGTAATCCATGTTGTTGAACAAATAGGAAGCCGCCTCATCCTCGTCGAAGATTCCTGCATCTTCCAGCTCTTCGGCCAGTTCTTCCAGTTCCTCCCGGTCCACCAGCGCGGAAGCTTTTGTTTTCACCGCCCCGGCAGATGCAATCAGGCTCGGGATTGCGTCCGCAAGCCCTGCGACTGCGCCGCTCAGCTCACGCTGGGACACTTTCAGGTTCTCCAAATCCGATTTTGTCTTCTCCATCTGGCGTCCGATGCTCTCCGCCGCCATATCCACCGCGGGGTGGTTGATGGCTTCCCTCAAATCATCCATATCATTTCTCAGGCCCGCCACGTCGTGTCTGAGTTCCGACAGCAGAGGAGACAGTTCATCCAGGGATTCCACCAGATCGCTGATATCCAGGTTTAAATCGTTCAGAAGATCCCGGGCCTCCTTCATATGAGTGGAAAATGGGGCAAACTTCTGGGCCAGGGCGTCCATATTGCCGATTGCCACATCCGCCGCATCGTAGACCTGGGCCTTCGAACCGGCAAAAATCTCCCTCGTCTCATTCAGCCCCCTGATTCCGTCCGCTGCATCCGTCATGCTCGTCTGCATTCCGTCCAGTGTATTAAATATGACATCCAGGCTCTCACTGATGGAATCGGCCGAATCTTCCAGCGTCTCTTTGGCATCCCTGATATCCTCAACCTTGTCAAGCTGTGCAACCGTAAGGGGAACCATCGTAAATACCAGACCGCTGAATTTAAAATCATTGGTTCCGATCCGGATGGAATAGTGCTGTTCCTCCCCCGGCAGGGCAAAAAACAAAACCGCATTCAGATTCCCCATCGCCTGTATCTGTGTCCCCTCCGCTTCCAGGCTCAGGTTTTTATCCATGTCCACCACGGTTGTGGCCATCAGAGTCATATTGTTCCGGTAATAGTCAGAAATCCTTTTATTGGGAAGTAAATCTACATTAATTTCGATCAGTCCTGCCGCCCCGGCCAGTTCCTCTGCCTTTTTCTCCTGACCGTTCAGGCGGTATCCCACCCGGATCGTCCATGGCAGCTCTTCCTCTTTCACCTGGGTGACACCCTCAAAATAGAAACGATCCGCTGGTTTCTCAAGTTCAAAAGTCACTTTCCCGCCATCAACCGATGGCTCGGAGTGATCCGTCATATTGGTAATCCCGTCATATGTACCGTAATCCTCAATCCTGCTGCAGCCGTTAACCGTATATCCCTTGACGACGCTGCTCTCCCTGATTTCCCCGTACTGGTTCAGGGTGACATAAAGAGTCTCGTCGCAGACGGGTTCGTCTGCGGCGGCCCCGGCCGTCAGCACCGTCCCAAGCCCCAGAACGGCCGCCAGCACCGCCGACATAATGCGTTTATTTCTCTTCATGGCTTTCCCCTCCTTCTCGTTCCGGTTTTACTTCACACGGTTTTACTTCGCACGGCTTTGTTTCAGCCACTTCGGTTCCAGCCGCTTTCTTTTCCATCCTCCTTTTCATCCTCCGCTCCCTGCGTCCGGCCGCTTTCATCTGCTGCCGCCTGATCGGCTTATCAAAGGCGCTCAGCAGGGCAGGAAGCAGGGACAGCACGAGAACCATGCTGAGCATTGCCCCGCGGCCCACGAGCCTGCCCACCTGCGAGATAGCCTGGATGGAAGAGGTGAAGTACAGAAGGTAGCCGACCACGGTCAGAATCCCTCCCGACGTGACAATGGAAAGAGTACTCTTTGTTATGGCGGCAACCGCGGCCTCCCGGTTCCCCATCTCTTTGCGGAATGCCAGATAATTATTCGTCATGAGAATCGAGTAATCAATCGTGGCCCCCAGCTGCAGACAGCTGACTACAATGTAGCCGATATAGATCACGCTGTCCCCCAGCACATAGGGAATCGTCATATTCAGATAAATGGCCACCTCGATCGGAATAATAACGAGAATCGGAATCAGCGGCGTCTGGAAGGTAACAAAAACCACCAGGGCCACGCCGGCCAGGGAAAGAATCGATACCCTGTTGTAATCGGCCGTCAGGATTTCCTTGATATCGATTGTGGTCGGCGTCATTCCTATCACATAGGCGTCCTCCGGGTAAAACTCTTTTACCGTCTCCTGGAGTTTCCGGCTGCATTCGAATGCATAGTCGCTCTCCTGCGCCGTATCCATGGAAATCATAATTCTGGCGTACCGCTCCGTCCGCAGTTCCTCCTTCAGGGACTGTGGCAGAAAACGTTCCGGCAGGCCGGACGGCATGGTTCCCGACATGGACAGCGCATAGTTTACAAAATCCAGATCCTCAAGCGCCTCCGTCAGTTCCCTCTCCGTCACCACGGAACCGTTGGGCACAATTCCGATCATGACATTGGATTTGCCGAAAATACCGTTAATCTCATGTGTATCCTCATAAACCCTCGTCCCTGGCCCGACCCCGATCGCATCGTCACCGTAATAAAACACATTCATCGCCTGCCCGAAATAACAGGGTACAGCCAGAACGGCGGCCATCAGAAAGACCGGATGGCGGATTTTGTGCATCAGCTTTGCAAACCGGTCAAAGGGCGGCAGGAACGGCCGGTGAGCCGTTTTCACAATCTTTGCGTCAAACTTCAGTATCAGGGTCGGCATCAGGAGCAGCACGGTAAGCAGGCTGCATATAATGCCCTTTGTAAGCACCAGGCCGACATCCCGGCCGATTGTAAACTGCATGCTGACAAGGACAAGGAACCCGACAATCGTGGTGGCGCCGCTGGCGAGTATCGAACTGCACGCCTCCCTGACCGCCTCCTCCATGGCCCCGTGGATTTCCATCCCCTTGTTTTTATATCCGGTAAAAGTGTGAAGCAGGAAAATGGAGTAGTCCATCGACACGGCCAGCTGAAGAATCGCCGCAGTGGAAAACGTGAAAAATGATATACTGCCGAAGATAAGATTGGACCCCATATTTAAAATAATGGCAACAATCATGACAAAGATAAACAGAACCGGCTCCACCCAGGAAGTCGTGGTCAATGTGAGAATCAGCCAGATAATCACGAGGGACATGGCAATTGCGATGGCAATCTCCCTGGTGATGGATTCCTCACGCTCTTTGGATGAAACCGCACTGCCGGCAAAGCAGCCTCGGTCTTTTCCAACAATCCCGTATATTCTGCGGATTGCCGCCTTCGTTTGCGGATCGCCGTCCCCTTCGGTAAAAACAATGTCCATTACGGCGTTCCCATCCCGGTAATAATCATCCATGGACAGGGCGTCAATCGACATCAGATCCGTCATGCTCTGGGTCAGGAAGGAGGCCCCCATATAGACATTCGTCGTCACATCGGGGCCGATTACCATATCCACGCCGTCCAGCTCCGAAATCTGATCGCGGATATGTTTTGCCTCCTGCAGTGACACGTCCTTCACCATTACTCTGGCCATGCCTGGATATCCGAACTCGTCCTCCATCACGTCCAACGCCTGTTTTGTAGGAGCCGACTCCGGCAGGTATTTGCTCAGGTCGTAATTCACTCCGACAAGCGGAAAGCAGAGCGCACAGATCAATGTGAAAATGAAGAACACTTTTTCTATTATTTTTCCTTTGTATACAATAATCTGGATGATCCTGTCAAAAAAACCGTTGTCGTTTTTCATATGCGTTCTCCATTATTGTTTTATTTTCGTTTATTGTATTGTTATTGACTTTTGAACACATGTGTATTATAATTCAAATGTCAATAAGTTTCAATAATCAAAAGTCCCCGCCTGATTCAATAGTGGCCACGGACCCGGTTACGTGTACATTAATGGCTATATTTTCCATAATTGTTCACCTGGTTGTTACTGCGTACGGAGAGAACAGTAACTCTTATTTTATACACATACTTTCAAAGGAGATACGATATATGGACGGACAAAAACAGGATCGAAGAATCCGCCGGACCCAGAAAATGCTGAAGGACAGTCTGGTGGAACTGATGACGGAGAAAGATTTTAAGAATATTTCGGTAAAGGACATCACCGACAGGGCCGACCTCAACAGAGGGACATTTTATCTGCACTATTCGGACACCTATGACCTCCTTCAGAAGATGGAGTCCGACGTTCTGAGCGATTTTCAGGAGATGATCGACGCATATCTGAAGGGTCCCAGGAAGGGCTCGCTCCTTCCGGTGCTGCTTCCCATCATCCACTACATTGAACAGAACACAAAAATCTGCAAAATACTTTTCGAAAATACGGCCTCCAATGATTTTGTAAACCGTTTCCATCAGCTGATTTCCGATAATGGAACCGTTGTCATCACGAAACAGTATCCAAATATCAGCGAAGTCATGCTGGCTTACTTTCTGGAATTCATCACTTACGGCCTGACCGGCGTATTAAAACGGTGGATTGATACGGGGATGAAAGAACCACGGGAACAGATTGCGGAGATCGCGGACAAGACAACAATGGAGATCGCCAGAAACCTTTTGGCTTAAATACCGCGATTTGCGGTCTTTTTGCCGTTTTAAGCCATGCTTCCATAAATTTTAATAAATTTTTTTCATATATGAATTGCCAATTGCTTATATTATATAGTATATTGAATATGTAAGCTTGGTACTTTTAACCTGAAAAGACAAGGAAGTGAGCCTATGAAAATCGAACGTATCAATGAAAACCAGATTCGTTGTACACTTTCCAGTTTTGACTTAAGTGTACGCGACCTGAATCTGGGTGAATTAGCCTATGGCAGCGAAAAAGCAAAGAAGCTTTTCCGTGAGATGATTCAGAAGGCTTCCAACGAAGTAGGTTTCGAAGCAGAAGACATTCCGTTGATGGTGGAAGCGATTCCGCTGTCCAATGAGAGTATAATGCTTATCATTACAAAGATAGAAGATCCGGAAGAACTGGACACCCGTTTTTCCAAATTTTCTCCAATGGCCGAGGAAGAAGAATCCCTGTCCTCGCTGGCCAGCGAACTGTTAGAAGGAGCTGACGGAATTCTTGGTCTCTTTACCTCCAAGACTGCCGGTGATGCAGCGCCTTCCCCGCTTTCCGCTGCCGCAGGATTAAAGAATGTGGAGCAAACCTCCTCCGACGGCCAGCCCTCTGTCCGTTTCTTTACTTTTGACAACCTGGATCAGGTTTGTCATGCCGCCAGAATAGCAGGACAAGTGTTTGACGGAGCCAATACGCTCTACAAGAATACGAAGAACAACCGCTATTATCTGGTCATCAGAGAGCAGGAGGAAGACAATGACTCCTTCAAACGAATCTGTAACCTCCTGTCAGAGTACGGCAGCACTCTGAAAGCAGACCCTGCTGTTGAAGCCTACTATCAGGAACACTATGAAATCATCGTAAAAGACCGTGCCCTGCAGACGCTTTCGAACCTGTAGGTCACCATGAAGAACTCTTTTACAGTAAAAGAAATAATAAAAAAGACTTCCGTACAGAGGACTGGCCTTTGACGAAAGTCTTTTTTATTCAAATCCTGCTGTTCTTATTTCGCAGCAAGGTACTCGTTAATTGCAGAAACTACCGTATCCACTTGGATTCCATGGACATAGCAAGCTTCCTCAAGAGATTCTCCCTGTGCGGAAGGGCATCCCAGACAATGCATACCTGCTCTCATAAGAATCGGGGCAATGCCTTCGTCTACCATGAGAAGCTGGCCGATTAACATATCTTTACTAACCTGCATGTTTCTTAACCTCCTTTTGTAAAATATCATATTCACGTCGTGATTATGAGTCTCCGACGGAATTCAGCGCCCGATTTCTACGGTGCACGCAGAAACCGATATGCGCATAATGTCCGCGTTGCGCACATTATATCATAACTGTTCTGAATCTTTTAACAGTTATATCTATCCATACTATAATACTTTTCCACAGGCTTGGCAAGAAATAAAATTACCTGTATTCCTTATTTTGCGCATTGCTCCTATTTTTAAACATAAAATACAGTAATTTCTTCTTGAATAATTCCCAGTAATAGTATAGAATAAATGCAAAAGTTAAATTCTAAAGGAGGTACTTAATCATGGCATATGTAATTACAGATACATGCGTTAGCTGCGGTGCTTGTGCTGGAGACTGTCCAGTAGGCGCTATCTCACAGGGAGACAGCAAGTACGAAATCGATGCCGATGCATGCATCGACTGCGGTAGCTGTGCTGGTTCATGTCCTACAGGCGCAATTGAGCAGGCATAATTAAGCGGAATGCTTAAGATACATAAGAGGCTGTCAGAGATGACAGTCTTTTTATGTTATATAAAACAGTGATTTTTCAGAGACCGTAAAGAGAGGTGCAATATGAATAAACCGGTGATTGGCCTGACAGCTTCCCACGATTTAAAAACAGATGATTTAAGAATGGGGCATTTCTATATCGACGCCATACGGAAAAACGGCGCGATTCCCCTCGTCCTCCCTCTGACGTTAGATGAGGAGGAGGCCGGACAGCTTGCCGACACACTGGACGGTTTCCTGTTCAGCGGCGGGCCGGATGTCCATCCGTTTCTCTTTGGCGAAGAAACTCTGACCGGATGCGGGGATTTCTCGCCGCTTCGCGATTCCTCAGAGCTGCTTCTGCTCTCCCAGGTTTACGAAAAGAAAAAACCGGTCCTTGGCATTTGCCGTGGAGCCCAGCTTCTCAACATCGCCCTGGGGGGAGATATCTATCAGGATATTTTTTCTCAGATTCCGGAACGTTTTCCCATCGCACACAGACAGCCTTTCGGTGCGTCGCATCCGGCTCACCGCGTATCACTGGAGAGCGGCTCCCGCCTGGCGCAGATAACGCAGTCCCTTTCCCTGGAAGTGAACAGCCTTCACCACCAGGCTATCCGGAATGCCGCCCCCTGCCTGAATGTCTGCGGGCGCGCCTCCGACGGCATTATCGAAGCAGTCGAACAGCCGGATCATCCTTTCCTGGTAGGCGTCCAGTGGCATCCGGAGCAGCTCGCCGGGAAGTATGAACATGCCGACCGCCTCTTCTCCGCTTTTATAAACGCCTGCCGGAAAGTATAACAGCGGAATTCCCTGCCTGGGATTTGATTCACGGAATTCCGCCGGACTTTCCTATTTTCAGCCGTGATGGAAACTGCTTAAAGCTTGTTCCCGTTGCGGCCGAATTTTTTCTTTTTAAAGCGAAAAAACGGAAATCCCGTAACAGAAGCGGCAGCTTCCGCCCTGCCCTGGTTATCCCTCTGATAAGCGCGGATTACTTCATCGAGCTGTTTAAACCGCTCTTCTTCCCTTTCATCCGACACGCGCATCAGATACTCCATCTCCTTCATCAGCTTGTCATGTACCAGATAACTGATGTCCTGGCTCAGCTTCTCGCTGTTCTCTTCCATAGCCCGTCCAATAATATGGTTCATCACCTTCTGGAACTGTTCCATCTTCTCTCCGGCCAGCAGAGCCTCCACGCTGTCCTTGTCGAGAGCGGTAAGTCCGGCCGGTTCGCCGTTTTCACAGGCTTGTCCATCCTTTACCCTGCCGTCCGTCTGCTCTCCTCCGGCCTTTTTTTCATTCCCTTTCTGCTCTTTCATGTCCTGTTCTCCTATACCTGTTTCTTTCAATGCGGCAATCACATCCTCTTCCAGGACCTCACTCGGGATAATCACCTTACCGTCCTGAAGAGATTTTGCCAATGCAGTCTTAATCGCTTTTAACTGATATCCCTTTTCCTTCAGCACTTTAACCTGTTTAAAAAGACGGATGTGAAAATCCGTGTAATATCGATGTCCCATCTCGTTTCTGGGAATAGGAAGCTCCAGTTCTTCCTCCCAGTACCGCAGCACATGTGCTTCTACATCCACTTTTTTCGACGCATCTGAAATCAGATAATGTATCTCAGCCATAATAAATCCTCTCCTTTAGTCCACAATATTTCGTAGCTTACTATTACTATATGCCGGCTTCATAAGGAATATGAGTATCATGTAAAAATTTTAATACCTGTTTTTTCTTATTCATGCAGGAAATTTCTGTCTATTACTGGAAATTTTTTCTTTTTATTTGACAATTAACCCGGTGCGATGGTAGAATTTCAGTATAAGCACATTATGCCGTTATCTGTGTAATAGAATAAGCTTAGAGGAAAATTATATGAAAGGTGGCTTGAGGATGGATTATTACAATCTTGCTATTAAACGTGAATCAACGAGGAGTTTTAAGAAAAAACCGGCTTTGGAAAAACAGTTAAAGGAACTTCAGGACTATTTCCTGGAGTGCAGAAAACTGGTACAGGACATTCGGGTGTCCATCGAACTTCTTGGGCCTGAGACCCATTCCATCCTGTCAGGATGCGCCGGATACCACAACTTTATGATCGAGGCTCCCCATTACATCCTGGTATCTTCACCAAAAGAGGATTACTATCTGGAAAACGCCGGATACATCGGCGAGGATCTTGTTATAAAGCTGACCGAACTGGAACTGGAATCCTGCTGGATAACAATCGGAGACAGCGCCGAGGTTAAAAAGCGTCTGTCCCTCCCAGAAGATATGGAACCGTGTGCACTGATCGCATTCGGCAACGCCACTATCATGCTCCCCTCCTCCAGACTGGATATCAAGAGCATTTCCGACGTTTCAATTAAAAAACGTACCGGCTTCGTCGCGCCGAAACTTTCCGTCGACCACGCCGTTTATACGAAAAACTGGGGCGAAAGCGCAGAGATTTCCTCTCTTCCGCTTAACAATAGCCTGTATCAGGCATTCATCTCCGCCTGCTGCGCTCCTTCCTATTTAAATCTGCAGTCATACCGCTTCATCCTGGATGGGGACATGATACTCCTCGTCACCCTCCCCGATGAACTGACCACACCGGACGATACGCGCCTCAACGCGGGCATCACGATGCTCCACTTTGCCGGTACCATGGAGAACCACCACCTCTCCGAAACCGGCTGGACGCTCGGAGCGCCGGAAGGTAAATACGATCTGCCGGAAGGGGCAAGGATCGACGGGTACTACAGCACCCGGTAAAACGAAACAAGCTTATAAAAATGGAGGGCGCAGTTTTGTACCCTCCATTTTATTTACCCGGTCCCTGAGCCTGTTCGAAATCATCGTTCTCTTTCAGATTTCCGCTCACTGGATCATCCTGTCCGAGGAACGCTGGTGTCTTGAAACCTTCGGCGCCTCCTACAAACAATACATGAAAACCGTCCGCCGCTACCTCTAATTCCGGTTGTCCCTGCTTATAACCTGGCTACCCCCGTCCTCACCGCCGCCTCCTTCACGGCCTTTGCGACAGATTCCGCCACCCGGCTGTCAAATGCGGACGGGATGATATTGCAGGCGCACAGGTCCTTATCGCCAATCAGGCCGGCGATCGCCCTGGCCGCAGCAAACTTCATCTCATAGTTGATATCTCTGGCACGCGCGTCCAGCGCTCCGCGAAAAATCCCGGGGAAAGCAAGCACATTGTTAATCTGGTTCGGATAGTCGCTGCGCCCGGTTCCCATTACCTTCACCCCGGCAGAGACGGCGTCTTCGTAGGTAATCTCCGGTGTGGGGTTGGCCATTGCGAACACAATCGGGTCGGGAGCCATTGTTTTTACCATCTCCGGCGTCAGTACATTTGCGATGGAAACTCCGACAAAAGCGTCTGCCCCCACTACGGCATCAGCAAGCGTACCCTGTTTCCCTTCCGGGTTTGTAACCTCGCAGAGCTCCCATTTGTGGCCCTGCGGCCTCTCTCTTCTTTCCTTATGCAGGATTCCGTGCTCATCGCAGGCAATCACATTCTTAACCCCGGCAAACATGAGCATCTTAATGATGGCGGTTCCGGCCGCTCCCGGTCCGTTCAGCACTACCTTCATATCCTCGAGCTTCCGGCCCGTCAGTTTCGCTGCATTTAACATGCCTGCGGTCACTACAATCGCCGTTCCGTGCTGGTCGTCGTGGAAGACCGGGATGTCCAGCTCTTCCTCCAGTCTTCTCTCAATCTCAAAACACTTGGGTGAGCAGATATCCTCCAGGTTAATTCCGCCGAAGGTCGGGGCAAGCACGCGTACCGCCTGGATAATCTCCTCCGTATCCTGGGTTCCCAGGCAGATTGGAAAAGCATCCACATCACCAAACTGTTTAAATAAAATACTTTTTCCCTCCATGACAGGCATGGCGGCCTCCGGGCCGATATTTCCAAGGCCCAGCACAGCAGATCCGTCGGATACCACCGCCACCAGGTTCCCCTTGGCTGTGTAACGGTAAACATCCTCCTTATTTTCATGGATTTTCCGGCATGGCTCGGCCACCCCCGGCGTATAGGCGATGCAGAGTTCTTCCCTTGTCTTAAGCTCTACCTTGCCGGTCACCTGAATCTTTCCTTTTTTCTCTTCATGCATTCTTAAAGCTTCTTCATTATAATTCATTTTCTCACCCTCTTTTCTCCGCTAATGCGGTAAGCGTATTGTATAAAAGCTCCATTCTCGGTTCAATCGTGTTAAGCTGAAGTGACTCCTTCTTCCCATGAGCCCCGTCTCCTGCCGGGCCGGCCCCATCTATGACAGTGGAGCCTGCAAAAGCCGCAAAGTTACCATCAGAGACTCCGCCCGTCTTGACCCATTTCATGTCCATACCGGTAAGCGCAGCCTGCTCCTCCATAATCGCCATCAGGGATTCTGTCTTTTCCGTCTTATTCATCGGCGGTCTGAAGCCGTCTCTCACTATGGTTACGGACGTTCTCGGGTTAACCCTCCGGCTCTCCAGCTCCTTCAGGCTTTCCTCAATCTTCTCGTGCTCCCTGATGGTGTCAAAACGGGTGTCGACCACACATGTCGCCAGATCACAGACTACGTTAGATGCTGTCCCTCCGTAAATCACTCCGACATTAACACTGGTTCCGATCTCATAATTGTTGAGAGCCTGTAACTTAAGAATCAGTTCGGCCAGCTCGTTAATGGCGCTTGCCCCATCCTGAGGCGCAATCCCTGCATGAGCTGCGACTCCTTCCACCGTCACGGTGTACCGCGCAAGGCCTTTTCTCTCATTCACATACTCCCCGTTCTTTCGTCCCGGCTCCATCACGATGGTAATGTCCGCTTTCCCGGCCAGTTTTTTTATCCATTCCTGAGAGTCCAGCGAAGAAATTTCCTCATCACTGTTGTGGGCCACACAGATATTTAGCCCTGTGCCATCCTCCATCAGATTTTTTACAAGGTACCAGGTGGATAGCAGACCTGCCTTCATATCCATAATCCCCGGTCCATAGCCCTGCTCTCCCTCCTCACAGTAAGGTCTCCGCTCCGGCTCCCCCGCTGGAAATACCGTATCCATATGTCCGAGGAAAAGAACGTCAATTTTCTCCTGCTCTGCATGGTTGCGGATTTCCAGACAGGGGCCCAGGCCCTTTTCGGATTCAATCCGTTTCACCGTAAGGCCGAGTTCTCTATACCTTTCTTCCATGTAATCCGCCATGCGAGACGTTCCACCCGGCACCCGGCTTCCGCTGTCAATATTGACCAGAGTCTCCAGTTCATTCAGATAGTTTCTTAAATTAAAGTTTTTCATTGCCTCATCCTTTCATGTTATTGCGGAATATCCTGCAAAGCCATTTTAAAACATCAGAAACGTTGACAGTAACAGGGCGACCAGGCCTCCCGCCATCGGAATTTGTTTCATCACCTTCCTGTACATTAGTTGCATTATTAATTGACTTGTCTATTTAAGGTTATATTAAAGACATTTTTTGTTATTCTCAATTATATCACGTAAAATAGCAAAGTAAATGCTAATCATTATTTTTGTTAAAAAGGAACAATTAAAACATCCTTAATTTAGTAATAAATAACAACCCTTTATCGTGTTTAACGGTTCCCTGCGAAGTTCCTCTGTTGTAATACCCTTTATTTTTTGCTATACTGTATAGAATTACAGTGTTTGAAAAAGGTGGTGTTTTTGTGAGAATTGCGATACTGGCTACCGCATATCTAAAAGAATATTTAGAAAAAGAAGTTCAGACGCTTGATTTGGACTGTGAAACAGAACTGTTTGTCTATTATAATTATGAACATATTGTGGAACTGTACCGCAGGCTGGAATCCGGGTTTGACGGCTTTATCACCACGGGCCCCGGTCCGATGCTTTCTATTCAAAAAAGTATTCCGAACTGCAAGCCCATTCACTTTTTTCTCTGTTCCGCAGGCAATTACTACAAAACTTTTTTTGAGGTAATCTATAAATATCAGGATTGGAATTTCGAGTACGGATATTTTGATTTCTGTGATTATCTCTGTCCGGGAGAGGAGAGTTCGCTGATTCAGTATCTGAGGGAAGGCACTTTCGAGGAATGGCTTCAGCGCAATAACCGGTATATCGGGGAGTTGTCCCCGGAGACGGTCCAGAAAGCCGCGAAACAAAAACTGCAAAAGCACATTGATTTGTGGAATTCTAAGAAGATCAAGTACTCCCTGTCACGTATGAGCCCGATTATGCCGGAGATTTTGGAGGCAGGCGTTGAGTGTTACTATATTTCATTCAGCAGGGAAGATATCCTGGCCGGTTTTCGCCAGTTGACCCACGAAATTCTGCTCAGCACCCTGACTGACAATCTGGCGGCTTCCATCGATTTGTTTTTGCCGGCTGCGTCCAGGGAGGATCCCGCCTCCTGGGAGCAGTTCCAGAACCGGTATGATCTGCTGGAAAAATTGCTGACCGCCTTCAATAAAAAGTACCTATGCGATTTCATCATCCGGGATACCCGCTACGGTTTCCGAATCTCCACCAACCGGAAAACCGCCGAAAAGGTAACCGACGGCTTCACCTGCTGCCATCTTCGGGATTACATCAGGGAAAACGGAGGATTTGAGCTGGCGGTTGGCTACGGCCTTGCCGAAGATTTGAGTCAGGCGGAGGCCAATGCCATCGTCGCAGCAAAGGAATCCCACATTACCGGGAACCGTGTCAGCTACCTTTTCTCTGAGAGCCAGGGGCTCCTCGGCCTCCTGGGCGGAGAGGGCGCCGGCCTGTCGATCCAGAGCGCCGTCACGCCTTATATGCGCGAACTCGCCGACCGTACGGGGCTCTCGACCCTGACCGTACAGAAACTTTGCTCCGCCTTAGCCGTAACCGGTACAGAGGAGGTTACGACACAGGAGCTGTCCCGCGTTCTGCGCATCACGATGCGCAGCGTAAACCGTATTATTGCAATCCTGGTAAAATACAACCTTGCCGAAGTTATCTATACCCGCCAGACGAATACAAAAGGGCGGCCAAGCAAGGTATACCGAATCTGTATTAAGACAAATTGAGCCTCAAACCGCCGCCGAGTGGCGGCGGTTCGGGACTCAAATCTTTTTATCTTGAAAACAGCTGCCTGAACTCCTTCACCTGCGTTCTCCCAATCGGCAGTAACTCCTTCTCATAATATCTCATCTTAAGGCTGTACCCACTGTTGTAGGTTGGAATCATCTCAAGCACATAGTCGAGATTCACCAGATAACTTTTATGTATCCTGAAAAACCGGCAGTTTCTCAGCCTGGTTTCATAATAATTCAGGGATTCATTCTGGAGGTATGCCTTTTTGGCCGTGTGGATCTTGCAGGAGCGCTTTTCCGTCTCGATAAAAACGATATCCGCCACATCGAGCACTTGGAAGCTGGCTCCGGCATTCACCATGATCTTGTTGATGGCCATCTCCCTTGCCCCTGCCGCCTCGACTCTTCTCTCCTCCAGCCTGCCCATCGTCTTCCTCACCCGGTCCAGGTCAAAAGGTTTCAGAAGGTAATCCGTAGCCCCCAGCTCAAATGCCTTCACCGCATATTCCCTGTATGCGGTGGCAAATATAATCTGAGCCTCCGGCAGCTTGCTTTTTATCATAGACGCCAGCGTCGTTCCATTGGCCCCTCCCAGATCAATATCCACAAAGCAGACATCAAATTCCTCCGTATCAAGAAGCTGCATCAGCCTGTCACTGCTCTCGGCCTCTGTGATTTCCGCCTCGGGGCTGCACTGTCTGATCAGGTACACCAGTTCGCTTCTTGCAGGGCGTTCATCATCTACTACCGCTATCCTCATCCGTCTTCTCCTTCTGGTTTGGAATGATCATGCGCACAATGGTCCCCGAACCGCCGGAAATAACCTGAAGCCCGGCGCTTTTTCCATAAATCCCGGTCAGCCGCCTCTGGACGTTCAGCATTCCGATTCCATGGCTCTCATTCTGGTGCGGCAGTTCCGTGCTGCTCTCATAAAGCCGGTCCACGATCTCTTTGTCCATTCCGGGACCATTATCTATCACATCGATCATTGTTGACTTTTCTTCCTTCTGGATGCGGATTGTCACCTGGCCCTTATCCCTTTTCATTGCGCCGTGACGTACTGCATTTTCCACGATTGGCTGCAGTATCAGGTTCGGCACGCGGCAGGTGCAGTCTCTCGGCTCAGCCTCGATTTTTATCTTCAGATGTTCCTCGAATCTGGCCTCCTCCAGCATCAGATAGGCTTTTACATGATCCAGCTCCGTCTCCAGTGTCACCCTGCTGTCGATATCCTCCAGCATGTTCCGGAAATAGGAGCTTAAGGCCATCAGAAGTTCCCTGGCCTTCTCCGGCTTTTCCCGGCAAAAGCATGAAATTGTATTTAAAGCATTAAAGAGAAAATGAGGGTTAATCTGGGACTGGAGCGCCTTTATTTCCGCTTTTCTCAGATGTTCCTTCTGTTTCTCCATATCCACCAGTTTAAACTGGGTTGCAAAGTAATTTGCAATACCTGTTACAAATTCAATATCGGCTCTGTAAGAATACGCATTTTTTCTAACCACCATGACAAAAGAGAGCACGTCGTCCTCCCCGCGGACAATTGGAGCCGAAAGAATCACATTCTTTTCATACAGCGGATAAAACGCATCCTCGGGCAGAGGCACTTTGCTGATTCTGGTGGTCCTGTAGGTTGCGGTGGCCGTCAAAAGCCTGGGGTAAGAAGTCTTATTAAGTTCAATATCGTCAAATGCACTGCTTCTGCCCAGAAATTCATATCCCTTTATCGCCGCCACCCCAACGCATTTATATTCGGACATGACGATTTCAATAATCTTCTGCATGCTGCTGCGGTTCGTCTCCGCATCCGCCAGGTAAGGAGCGCATCGCTCCGCCGTCCTCAGGGCCAGCGCCACGTTGGCCGCCACCTTCAGATCCTCGTTGTTAAAAATCGTCTTAAAAATGCTGAAAAAAATAACCATTCCAAAGGAATTTATGATTACCATGGGCACCAGGACGATTTTTACAATCTCCAGCGCCTCGATAAACGGTCTTGTCAATATGAGGATCAGAATCATATGGATTGCTTCCGCAACAAATGTGCTCATCAAAAGAAACCTGTTGGAATACTGCCGGTTCTCTCTCCTCGCATATCCAATCCAGGAACCGATGATGCCATGCAGAATTGCCGCCAGAATACAGGCCAGGGTACTGATCCGTTCCGGAAAAATCTGATACCGGTGGATCGAGGCAATAACGGCTGTGGTCATTCCCGAAACGGGACCTCCCAGAAAGCCGGCGGAAAGCACGCCTATGACTCGGGCATTGGGAAGAGCTCCCTCTACCTGTATCCCGATATAGTCGGAAATAATACAGAAAACGCCGAAAATCCCTCCCAGAGCAAGCTGGTTTCTGACTTTCCTCCTGACATTCCCGCCCCCGTTTCCATTCTCATCATCCTCATTGAGCAGAAGCTCCTGGACAAACTGGATTTTGGTCAGTATCATAGCCAGGACAATCAGCAGAGAAATATTCATACAGACACTCATAATAACATCATATACCATAGTGAACCCCCAATTCCGGCCTCTCAGAAGCAGGAAAGCATCCTGCCCGGAGCGCTTTTTATATCATAGGAGCGCTTCCCTTTGATATGAAAAAGGGGCGCCGCGGAATCCTGTGCAGTCCCGCAGCACCCCATCATGCCGGTTTTAGTAACCTTTAGAAAGCTACGTCACCATTGTAACATTTTTTTTCGCCAATGTCTTCTGTAAAATGACGATTGCCGCGCAGATGGCAATACCGATAATGTCGGTGATGAGTCCGCTGTCGATCAGGAGGTAGGCGCCGACAAAACAGAGAATCCGAAGCGCAACGTTTACCTTCTGGAACAGGAACCCTTCCACCGCCACGCTGATCAGGAATACGCCGATGGCCGCCGTGATGGCTACCTGGATTCCTCTGGCAATCGGTGTGTCGAGAAGCAGAAGTTCTGTATTATATACAAACATATAAGGCAGGATAAATCCGGCCAGGGCCAGCTTCACCGACGCCCATCCCGTCTTCATCGGGCTGCCTCCCGCTATGCCTGCCGCGGCAAATGCAGCCAGGGCAACCGGCGGTGTCAGGTTTGCAAACATTGCAAAGTAGAAACAGAACATATGGGCCGCGATAGGCGGAATTCCCAGTGTGACAAGGGCCGGAGCCGCAATCGTGGATGTAATGATGTAGGAAGGAATGCTCGGAAGCCCCATGCCGAGAATCATACACGTTACCATTGTAAACATCAGGGTGAACATCAGGTTCTGGCCGCCAATCTGGATGATGGTGCTCGCCATGTTGAGGGCAAAACCGGTGATACTGCTCACGCCTACGATAATTCCGACGCAGGCACAGGCAATGGCAACCGATACAGTCGACTTGGCGCTTGCTACCATGGCGTCGATAATGTCATCCAGGCTCATCCTCGTGTTCGGACGCAGCTCTGCGACAACAATTGTGAAGATAATGGTATAGAATGCAGCCATAATTACCGTCTTGCCGCTGAAGAACAGCATGTAAACCAGGAAAATCAACGGAATTGCCAGATGGCCGTATTCCTTCATGACCTCGCCTATCTTGGGGAGCTGATCCTTCGGCGTCCCCTGCATTCCCATTTTCTCGGCGCGCATCTGGATCTGGAGCAGGATTCCAATATAGTAAATGACGGCGGGAATGATTGCGGATACAAGCAGAGTACTGTATTTAATTCCCAGTGTCTCCGCCATGATGAATGCCGCGGCCCCCATTACAGGAGGCATTAACTGGCCGCCTACGGAACCGGTCGCAACAATGGCGCCCGAAAACTCGTTGTCGTATCCCGTTTTCTTCATAAGCGGTATCGTAAAAGAACCGGTTGTCACGACTACGGCCACCGCAGCGCCGTTGATCATGCCCAGAAGACCGGATGCCACAACCGCCACTTTGGCGGGGCCGCCTTTACTTCCGCCTGCAAGGGCATTTGCAATATCATTGAAGAATTTGCCCATGCCGCATTTGTTCATAATCTCGCCGAATGCAATAAACAGGAATATGTAGGTCGAGGCCACGTTGACCGAGGAGCCGTAGATACCCTCCGTATTGGCGAAGAAATGGCTCATCAGCTTCTGCCAGGTGTAACCTCTGTGGAGAAAGATTCCCGGAATATCGATTGGAATCAGTCCCTGTTTCGTGCCCATCAGGCTGTATGCAATAAAGATTATGCCGAGAATCGGAAGCGCCAAGCCGCATACGCGTCTTGTAGCCTCCAGCACCAGGAGCGTAAGCAGGGTTCCAATTATGACGTCCATGGAATTCGGCTTGCCCGCCCGGTTAATAATATTAAAATAATCGAGCCACATATAAAGTGGCACTGCCGCCGAAAGCGTCATCAGGATATAGTCGTACCATGCAATCACCTTGCGGCTGGCTTTTTTTGTTGCCGGATACATGGCAAATGCCAGTATGAGAATCATTGACACATGGAGAGAACGGTGTTTCAGCGTCTCAGGCATCCAGAAACCGGATGCAAATACAAGGTGGTACAGAGTCACCGCAATCGCAAAAATCTTATATACCCTCGCAACCATCGGTGATACAAAGGTGCGCGTCTTGCTCTCTTTATCAAACTTTTCAAGGAGTTCCTGCTTTTTTGCATCCGTCAGTTCAGCTTCCGGTTTTCCATCGTCATTTGCCGGTTCCCGACTTTCCAAAGCCGCATCCCTGAACGCATCGTCGTCCGTCCCAGAAGCAGGATCCTGTTTTTTCTCTTCATCGCTCATTTCATATCCTCCTTTCCCTATTCGATACAGAGCACCATCTTCTCATGGTGAGGCATATCCTCCCCCCTGATCAGAAGCCGGCCGTTCAACCCTATCTCTTTTAATGCCGTCTGTGAATTAATCCAGTTGAACCGGGGAAATTCACTCCCTATATCGTCCATATAAACCAGTCCGTCTTCATACCGGTAAGTACAGTCCATTTCCGCCGGAATTCCGGCGCCGAAACCCGCCACCGATATTGTATTTAAAAGAAAACTTCCGTCTTTTTCTACCTCATAATATTCATTCCATGGGATATGCTCGAAAGAATGCTCCCAGCCGAAGTTGAGTTTGTCTCCGGTCTCCACCGGCACTCTCACGTAAGTCTCTCCCGTCTCCTGGTTCCTGATAACCAGGTACTCCCTCTGCCGCGGTCCGAAGACGGCGGCAGAGAGAATAACCAGAGCTGATGCGATCAGCAGGAGAAGGCGTTTAGTTCTGCGGCGTTTCATATCCGTGATCCTGCCACCATTTTGCAGCGCCGTCGTGGAGTGGGATCTTGACGTCATCGACGCCGAAGCTTATGTCGATGTTCTTATCCGCTGTGTTATGGGAAGCTTTGATACTTCCGATATCATCAAAAATGCAGTTCATCATGTCATATACCATGTCATCCGAAAGGTCTTTATTGACAATCATGATATTATAAACAAATACGCTCTCAACATCTTCCTCATTGTTATAAGTATCGGCCGGAATGGTGCTTGCCGCAAAGAACGGATACTTTTCAACCAGATGGTCTCTGCCCGCCCCGTCGATCGGCACGATTACCATGTCGTAGCTGAATGCCAGCTCGCTGACTGTGGAGTTCGGAAGTCCCGAGGTTACGAATGCAGCGTCACACTGGCCGTTTTTCATCTGGTCAATGGCCTCGCCGTAAGATAAATAGTCCACGTCGCTGTCTTCATAAGTCATTCCATATGCCTCATAAATCATGCGTGCATTCAGCTCCACACCGGAGTTCGGTGCACCCACGCCGACACGTTTGCCCTTCAAATCTTCCACACTCTTAATCCCGGTTCCCGCCGTTGTTACAAGCTGGACATAGTTCGGCCAGAGACGCATTACTGCGCGGAGGTCGGAATTGGGCGTATCAAAAGCTCCAAAACCTTCATATGCCTGCATAACGGAATCCTGCATCGCAATAGCCAGTTCGGCCTCCCCGGCGGAAATCAGGTTGATGTTTTCAACGGAGGCGCCCGTTGCCTGTGCCGATGTCTTATATCCCGCGTTGCCCAGAACGGTTGCAAAAGCTCCTCCAATCGGATAGTAAATACCGCTGGTAGGACCGGTCGCGATAGTAACAAATTCTTTTGCCCTGTCAATGTCCACAGTAGATGCCTGGCCGCTGTCCCCTTCAGCACCCTGCGTGGCCACTGTCGGCACCGGCGCGGCGGAACTTCCCGCATCGGATGTTCCCGTGCTGCCCGAGCAGCCCGCAAGCGACGCCGCCATTGCCAGACAAGTAATACATGCAATCACTGATTTCATTTTTTTCCTCATATCCCGTACCCTCTTTCTTAAATGTTCACTGACTTTTTATAATTATTTAATAATTATGAGCTAATTTTACAGTTCCTTAACATCATCGTCAACGGTTCTTGTACAAACTGCCCAAAACGGTGCGTAAAACGCAGAAATCTATGTATAAAGTGCAGACAAAAAAGCTGTTTCCGACGATTCCGGAACCAGCGGTAAAATCCGGTGCAGACAATGTGTAAAACAGGGCTGGATCATGACGGAATGATTTGCTACAATAAGCGGAGATAATAGTGAAAGGGAGGAAGCTCATATGGACTACCGCAGATTTCAGAACACAATCATAGCAAGGATTGACAAAGGGGAAGAAATCCTCGAGCAAGTAAAAGAAATAGCCATAAAAGAGAACATTAAACTGGCCGGTGTCACCGCCCTGGGCGCGATCAATGATTTTACAACGGGAGTGTTTAAGACCGGGGAGAAAAAATATTATTCCAATGATTTTAAGGGTGATTATGAGATCGTATCCCTGAACGGGACGATAAATACCATGAACGGCGGATTTTATTCCCACCTCCATATGAGCGCGGGAAATGAAAAAGGAGAAGTCTTCGGAGGCCATTTAAACAGGGCGGTCGTAAGCGCAACCTGCGAGATGGTGATTACCGTGATAGACGGCAGCGTGGACAGGGCCTTTGACGAAGAAATCGGTTTAAACTTATTTAAATTCTAAGAAAATTTGGAAAAGGAGACAGAAATATGAAGAAAAAATTTGCTTTTATTCTGATGAGCGATGCCTATAGCCCGGAGGAACACCAGGCATGTTTTGAAAAGGGAAATATGACAAGCTACATTTACACGGTCCGCAGCTTCGACGAGGCCTGCACAAAAATGAAGGAACTTGCAGCGGAGGGCTTTGGAGCGGTGGAACTTTGCGGCGCATTCGGCCCGGAAAAGGCACAGAAACTGATCGAACTGACGGACAACAAGATAGCAGTCGGTTATGTAGTCCACAACCCGGAACAGGACAGCTTATTTGATGCGTTCTTTTCAAAATAAGACTTTAGATAGAACAAACGGACTGTGCTTCTTCCCATAGGGGATGAACAGGCACAGTCCGTTTTTAATATATAGTGAACTTCTTTATTTGTCTCTCTTACATGCTTCTCTTAACCTACTTCGCCAGATTGGCAAACTTCGTCAGCTCAGGTCTCCACATCAACTGAATGGTGCCGATTGGGCCGTTTCGCTGTTTCGCGATAATTACTTCCGCAATATTCGGCATATCCGTGTCTTTATTATAATAATCGTCACGATACAGGAACATAACAACGTCCGCATCCTGCTCGATGGCTCCCGACTCTCGAAGGTCAGAAAGCATCGGTCTGTGGTCGGGCCTCGTCTCACAGGCACGTGACAACTGGGACAGTGCAATAACCGGGGCATTCAGCTCCCTGGCGAGCGCTTTCAGGGATCGGGAAATCTCCGAGATCTCCTGCTGCCTGTTTTCTCCGCCCTTGCCGTTACCCGACATCAACTGAAGGTAGTCGATAATAACGACACTGAGCCCGTATTCCAGCTTCATCTTACGGCATTTCGACCGCAGTTCCATAATCGAAATTCCCGGCGTATCGTCAATAATCAGTTTAGAATTTCCAATGACTCCGATTCCTTCCACCACGGCATCCCAGTCCGAGTCGGTCAGTGTACCGGTACGCAGCTTCTGGGAATCCACGTTGGATTCCATCGAGAGCATACGGTTTACCAGCTGTTCCTTGGACATCTCCAGGCTGAATACCATACAGGGCAGCCCTTTTTTGACGGCCACATGATCCACGACATTCAGTACAAACGCCGTTTTACCCATGGACGGACGGGCCGCAATCAGAATAAAATCCGATGGCTGGAAGCCGGATGTCCGGTAGTCCAGATCGATAAATCCGGTCGGCACACCAGTAACGGTTCCCTGGTTTTTGGATGCCGTCTCAATCTTTTCCAATACATTCAGGGCAACCTGCCGGATCGGCACAAAATCACCCGAACCCCTGCTCTGAAGCAGATCAAAGACCGATTTCTCCGTGTGGGCCAGGATGTATTCCAGCTTGTCCTTCCCCGCATAGCAGAGTCCTTCTATCTCCTCATTAACCTTGATCAGCCGCCTTAAAACAGCTTTCTCTCTCACGATATTGGCATATGTTTTAACATTGGCGGACGTCGGCACGGTCGTAACAATATCCCGGACAAATTCCAGGCTGCTTACCTCCGGCGGCACATCCTTCTCCTTCAGGCGGTTCTGGAGCGTTACCAGATCGACCGGCTTACCCTCGTTGAACAATTCCACCATGGATTCAAACATCACGCCATACTGATGCTGGTAAAAATCGGCGCCTGTCACAATCTCAGACGCCGAAATAATTGCCTCTCTGTCCATCAGCATTGAGCCGATGACCGACTGTTCTGCTTCTACGCTGTGGGGGAGCACCCTTTTTATCAGCGCTTCATCCATCTGTAAACCTCCGATTCTTTCTGTGGGCGGTATTCTTAGCTTTCCACTACCTTAACAGCCAGCTTGCCGGTTACATCTTTGTGGAGTTTAACAGGCACTTCGTGGGTTCCAAATGTTTTAAGCGGTTCCGGAAGAACCAGTTTCTTTTTATCTATTTCCATTCCCAGCTGATCCTGGATTGCCTTTGCAATCTCCTTGGATGAAACGGAGCCGAACGCTTTTCCGCCCTCTCCTGCCTTGATAGAAAGTGTAATCGATTTACTTCCAAGTTCTGCAGCCAGATCTTTTGCCGCCTGAAGCTGCTCTGCAGCAATCTTGTCGGCGTTGGCCTTCTGCAGCTTTAAATCGTTGAGGTTCTTTGAAGTTGCTTCAATTCCCAGTTTTTTGGGCAGGATAAAGTTTCTGGCATAGCCGTCGTTCACCTTTACGATCTGTCCCTTTTTTCCTAATGCTTTTACATCTTCCAATAATACAACTTCCATTTCTATATATCCCCTTTCTCCAGCATTACTGTGATAATCTCTTTTAATTTGTCCTTTGCTTCCTCTATCGTTGCGTCTTTCAACTGGGCGCCTGCTATGGTTCTGTGACCGCCGCCTCCCAGTTTCTCCATCATGATCTGGACATTGATCTCGTCGATGGAACGGGCGCTGAAATAAATGGTATCTCCCAGTTCCGTAAGGACAAAGGAAGCTTTAATCCCTACGATATCGAGCATCTCATTGGCCGCCTGGGCGCCGACTACCGTCGGGCTCTCAATGCCTTCGGCCGGGCATTCTGAGATGGCAAAATAATCTTTAAATATCTCCGCTTTCTGGATGGCCTCGGCTCTCGCCTTATAATCCTCCAGCTTATCGCGGAACAGCTTTCTGACCCTGACCACATCGGCGCCGTTCCTGCGCAGGAACGCTGCCGCCTCAAAGGTTCTGACTCCGGCCTGGTTCATAAAATTATTCGTATCGATTACAATTCCGGCATACATGGCATCCGCCTCGGCCGGTTTGATCTTGATGCCGTCGCCAATGTACTGGAGCACTTCCGCAACCATCTCACAGGTGGAGGATGCATACGGCTCCACATAGGACAGCACCGCATTGTCGATAATCTCGCTGCTCTGTCTGTGGTGATCCAGCACTACAATCGTCTTAATCTGTTTCAGCAGTTCAGGCGCTTCCGCAATACTGGGCCTGTTGACGTCGACAACTACCAGCATTGTATTGGCATCCGCCCAATCCGAGGCCTCTTCCCCTGTCATCAGCAGATCATCGGGATAATCAGGATTGTTCTGAAATCTCGCCATCATCGGTTTAACGGAAGAATTGACGCTGTTGACCACAATCCTTGCCTTCTTGTTAAAAGAGGTGGCAATCCTGTAGATTCCGATGGCTGCGCCGAAAGAATCAATATCGCCGATTTTGTGGCCCATAATCAGCAATTTGTCTTTTGTATCCATGAGTTCGCGCATAGCGTGAGCTTTGACACGCGCCTTAACACGGGTCGTCTTCTCAAGCTGCTGGGACTTGCCGCCGTAATAACGGATTCTGGCCCCATCCTTGACCACGGCCTGATCGCCGCCGCGCCCCAGCGCCATATCAATGGCAGTTCTGGCATACTCATAGTTTGTAATATAGCTGCTTCCGTTCATACCCATACCGATACTGAGCGTAACAGCCATCTCGTTGCCGATATTAACCGTTTTGACATCTTCCAGAAGGTTAAAACGGTTCTCCTGAATCTCTTCCGTATACTGCTGTTTGATGACAAACAGATATTTATCCTTCTCCAGCTTCTTGACGATACCATCCATATTGGAGATGTACTTATTGATCTTGCGATCGATCAGCGCGGACAGCAGGGAACGTCTTACTTCCTCCACACTTTCCAGCGCCTCCTCGTAGTTGTCCAGATAAATCAGTCCCGCCACGAGCTTCTGGTTATCAATTTCCCTCTTATAAGAGAGCACCTCCGTCTCATCAAACAGGTAAACCGCAAGCAGCATCTCCTCGGGGATTTCCTGATTCAGGTCGAGCCTCAACCCTTCGTTCTCATCCACGTAAATCTGTCTGATATCAACACGGTAAAACTTCCCGTCAAATGAAGAGTGGATACTGGAATTTCCTTCTATCTCATCCAGCATCTCCTTTGTAATCTCCGGGAACAGCGCCGCCAGGCTCTTCCGGCAGCCCTTATCCTCCTGGACAACATCCGCAAAAGCCTTGTTCATCCAAATCAGATGGCCTTCCGCATCGGCTATTGCATATGGCATCGCCATCTCGGAAAGCAGCTGTTTCTGAATTCCTGCATATTCTGCCGAGAATTCCACCAGCCCGCCCATGAGCCGCTTTCTCCTGTACAGGAACAGCCACAGGGCAACCACAACATAAAGTAACGTAAATCCGGACATGGCAAAACCGGCCTTGGGACTTATCGCTCCAACAACCAGATTCGCTGCCATCAAAAAGACCGACAATATCAATGGCCATTGCAGATAGAACCGCAGCTGGCCTTTTATTTTTGTATTTTCTCTCATTCTCTGTCTCCCGTGAAAAAACACCCACCTATTCTCAACATTATAACATAAAGAAATCTGTTAGTCCAGAAATAGATTAAGCCACAGCCGGCGGGCAGCGGCCGCAGCGTTACTGTACACTCCGTGTCCGGTAACACGCTGCACGATATACAGAAACGGCGAAAAATGCCTTTCCGCACTTCAATCCTCGGGTTTTCTATGACTTCCGCTATGCCCCGGTTTAACAATGGCGGCAAAAAACAATGTGATTTGTCACCTCCATCTTGACTTAGTGGATGATATGATAAATGATAAGTAAAAAGGAGGAAATCTTTATGAAACTAAGCCATTCATTCAGTGGTTCTTTGAGGCAATTTTCATATTGGATTGCAAATGGAACCGTGGGTTATCCGCTGTTAGAGGGGATTGACTATATAAGTGTTTTCAGGGAAGAACCGTCTCTCCTGGAGTGTGCATATGCAATTTTTGCAAACAACATTGAAATGGATGAAAACGGCACGGTGCTTAATGAAAAGTATGCCGAGCATCGCGCCGCACAATATATCAGACAGTATTGTGACCCCGCCTATACTGCAACACCCGGTTTTGACGGTTCTGATGAATGTGAGCTGTACTGATTTCATCAGAGCCTGAAGCCGGGTGTATCTGCCGTAATATGCAAATAATAATTTATCACGTACAAAAGAGGGCTAATGAGTATGATTCTATTAAGCATGATCGACGGGGAAGCAGAGCTCTCCAAATTTCGTCATATTTATGAGCGGTACAAAAATATGATGTATCAGGTTGCTTTTAATGTTGCCAAAAATCAACACGATGCAGAGGATATTGTTCAACTTTCATTAATCAAGCTTATTGACATTTTATACAGAATTGACGAAAATGAAATTGAAACGCCGCGTTGTAAAAATTTACTGATAACAATAACAAAAAATACCGCAATTGATCACATCCGAAAAGCCAACCATACACCAATTCCCTTTGAAACGGTTGAAAAAACAGAAGCCGGCAGAAGTGCAGAGGATCTGTATATTGAGACAGAAGATTATAAAACAGTAATTCAACTGATAAACGAACTGGACGACAAGTATAAGGAAATACTGCGTCTGAGAATTCTTCACCACTTAACTTCCAAAGAAACAGCGCAAATCCTGAACATAACTGAATATAACGTCAACACTCGGCTTTCCAGAGCGAAAAAAGTACTGGCCGAAAAGTTAAAGGGGTGTAAAAATCATGAATGATGATTTAATGAAAAAGAAAAGTGATTATTTGTTAGAATTAGCTCTGGAGGAGCAGCTTGAATCCGACGAAGAAATGAATGCATACAACCTCGACGCGGAAAGTATCCATACATTCTCAGACGAGCATAACCGCAGGGTCGATGAAATTCAAAAAAGAGCGGAAAAACGCAATTTATTCCCCAAACAATTTCCAAAGAAACGGCTGCGGGCCATAGTCTGCCTGTGTTTCGCATTAACGATCAGTGTTTTTGCCGTAACCAGTGTAGAGGCATTCCGGTTACCGTTGGTACGTTTTTTCATGGAGGTTAAAGAAAAATCAACTAAATTTAACTTTCAGGGGGAGAATAATACCAACTTGACAAAGGACTACCAGGCTTATGAACCGGGATATATTCCTGATGGCTATAGTTCGGCTGAGGTCAGCGAGGAGAAGGGAACATTTTTTATAAAGTATGTGAACAGCACAGGAACTCAGTCTTACATCTTCTACTACTATGATAACCCTTCGGCCATCGCAATTGATACAGAAGAAGCCGGAGTGAGCAAAGTTTTAATAAATGGAAACGAGTCTTATGTGATTGAAAAAAATGATGAATTAAAAGTTTTAATGAATAAAGATCATCATCAATTTTATATCCATGGTACACTCTCTTTGGATCAAGCCTGCAAAATTATGGAGAGTATAAAGTAAATTTTAAAACACAGGTATCCATATTCTCCTATCTTGTTATATTTATAATCTCCTATTCGTATAACTAAGAGAAAACAAAAAGGAGGAATCTGTGTATGAAAAACAAGATTCGAAAAATCATTGTAACTTTAGTTGTGGCTGTCTCTATGGTAACCTGCTTTGCCATGGCTGCATTTGCGAACACCCCTCAGCCAAGGTGGTCCCACTGGGCGATGTTGAGCGGCGGCATAGAAATTCCGTCCGATAATGTGGCGGAATGCACTGTTTTTGCCGATTGCAGCCCTGCGGAGGCCGATAATATCAAGGTGACCTGCGAACTGCAGCAGTACAAGAGCTCCTGGAAAACCATAAAATCTTGGACAGAGTCAGACCCCGACGGCACAACACTTTTGATGCAAAAATCTTATGGGATTGCCAAAAACTACAGCTATCAGTTAAAGGTAACTGCAAAGGCCTATAAAGGCACAAAATTATTAGAAACCGTAACAGAGTATTTTTCCTATGGTTATTATCAATAAACTAATTACAATATTATAAAATATCCACAGGGAGACAGCGAAACATAAAAAATTTGGCTGTCTCCTTTTTTTGCGGCATCCTGTATACAATATGTACAAGCTATGTTAATTTGAATAAATGTCTGCAACGTGTTTTATGTTTTTGAAATAAGAAGGGTAAAATGGAAAGGAGCCGGTGGGTCTATTCCCACCGGCATGAGTATGAAAAAGTCTATGTAAAAGGGTGTTTCCCTGTCTGACTATTACTATACAGGAAATGTGTGACGAAAGTTTGACCAGTGGATAAAGAAAAAATAAAATCAATTAAGACTTTCTGGCAAAAGTGTGAAGAACAGTAAAACGGACCCAGGAGGGATTTTTATATCATAGGACCACTTTTCTATGATACAAAAAGGGGGAGCCGGCCAGGATTGCTCCTGCCGGCATGAGTATGAAAAAGTCTATGTAAAAGGGGGTTTTCCTGTTTGATTACTACTATACAGGAAATATATGGCTAAAGTTTGGCCTGGGGATAAAGAAAGAATAAAAAGAATAAAGACTTTCTAATAGAATTATTGACAAAAGTAAATTACAGTGATACACTCACCATCAACAGGGAGCTCGTAAGCGGGCTGAGAGGAAGTAATCGAACTTCGACCTATATAACCTGATTTGGGTAATGCCAACGTAGGGATCATACATGACGGATATTAAAAAATCAAGTCTGGGATCTGTTGGTCCCAGGCTTTTTTGATTCATAGGAAACTACGTCCTATGAATCAAAAAATGCTTCGCAAGGATGCGCACGCCGCGCAGAGGTGAATAGTTGCTGAAGCAACCGCGCGGCAGCGCAAGAATCCCGCATGCGGAATTCTTTGTTCTTGCAGTAAAAATAGCCGCGATCCCTCCAAAACAAAAAACAAGGAGGACATGAGCATGAATTACACCACCCAGATGGATGCCGCAAGAAAGGGCATCCTGACCAGAGAAATGAAAAATGTAGCCGAAAAAGAGCATTTTGATCCCCAGGAACTGATGCGCCTGGTTGCCGAGGGGAAGGCAGCCATTCCGGCCAACAAGCTCCACACTTGTCTGGAACCGAACGGAATCGGCTCCATGCTGAGAACCAAAATCAACGTAAACCTGGGCACTTCCCGGGACTGCAATGATCTGGATATGGAGCTTGCCAAGGTAAACGATGCCGTAGCCATGGGCGCCGAGTCCATCATGGATCTGAGTTCCTTCGGTGATACCGGAAAGTTCCGCCGCAAGCTGACTTCCGAGTGCCCGGCCATTATCGGAACGGTTCCCATTTACGACGCCGTCGTCTATTATCACAAGCCGTTAAAGGAAATTACATCCGAAGAATGGATTGATATCGTGAAAATGCATGCCAAAGACGGTGTGGATTTCATGACCATCCATATCGGAATTAATAAAAACACGGCAAACCGGTTCAAAGAGGCAAAGCGCCTGACCAACATCGTGTCCAGGGGCGGTTCCATTATCTTCGCCTGGATGGAGATGACCGGACTTGAAAATCCATTTTATGAGCACTTTGACGAAATCCTGGATATCTGCCAGGAATATGATGTGACACTGAGTCTGGGAGACGCCTGCCGTCCCGGCTGTATTGCCGACGCCTCCGATATCTCGCAGATAGAAGAACTGATTACCCTGGGAGAGCTGACCAGAAAAGCCTGGGAAAAGAATGTCCAGATTATCATCGAAGGCCCCGGCCACATGCCTTTGGATCAGATTGCCGCCAACATGAAAATTCAGCAGACCATCTGCCAGGGAGCCCCCTTCTATGTCCTCGGCCCGCTTGTAACGGATATTGCGCCGGGTTATGATCACATTACCGCCGCCATCGGAGGCGCCATTGCCGCAGCGTCCGGAGCTTCCTTCCTCTGCTATGTCACCCCTGCGGAGCATCTGAGACTTCCCGATCTCGACGATGTAAAAGAAGGAATCATCGCCTCCCGAATCGCCGCCCATGCCGCCGATATCGCCAAGGGAATTAAGGGCGCCGCCGACTGGGATCACGAGATGAGCGAGGCCAGAAAACGGCTCGACTGGGAGAGAATGTTCCATCTCTCCATTGACCCGGAAAAAGCCAAACGCTACCGTGCCGCAGGCAAGCCGGAAAAAGAGGATACCTGCTCCATGTGCGGTAATTTCTGCGCCGTTAAGAATATGAACCGCATCCTGGATGGGGAAATCGTCAGCATTTTTGACGAATAATTAAAAATCCCCCTTCATGCTTCATTGACCACAACATTTTATTGTATATAACGTTTCTTTGCTCATAACCGTGCATTAACCTATATTTCCCGATACATAACCTGCATTTAAAACCGGATGTTGCTGCGTTGTGAGCAGAATCTTAAAAAGTAAGGAGTAAAGAGAATCTAATGAAAAATCAAACTACCACATTATTCGGAAATAAAGAAACCGCCTCCCCGTCTAACTATACACCGGACAGAGCGGCAAACACACTGAGCCTGAAAAAGACGGTTCTTGGCGGAATGCTGGTGGCCCTGACCGTGGCGCTGTCCGGCTTCTCCGTTCCCATCGGAGCATCCAGATGTTTCCCGGTTCAGCATTTTATCAACGTCATTGCCAGCGTTTTCCTCGGTCCTTTGTATGGCGTCTGCATGGCATTCTGCACCTCCCTGATAAGGAATCTGATAGGGACCGGAAGTCTGATGGCTTTTCCGGGCAGTATGGTCGGCGCTTTCCTGGGTGCATTTCTTTTCCAGAAAACAGGCCGTTTTGTCCTTGCCTACCTCGGTGAAGTAGTTGGAACCGGAATCATCGGCGCCCTTCTCTGCTATCCGATAGCCGTTTTTCTGATGGGAAAAGAGATTGCTCTTTTCTTCTACGTGGTGCCTTTTTTAACCAGTACCGTATGCGGAACCGCCATGGCCGTGGTCCTTTTGGAAATCCTGCGCCGCTCACCGTTATTTTCCCACCTTCACAGAATGATACAGAACTGATTCCAGCCTCAAAAGAGAAGAGGGACAGAAAATTATGATTAATGAGCCATTCTCAACAATATCTCCATTTCCGGAGGCAAACTCTCTATTCCCGGATGAAATTCTGCGTCTTCCGCAGCTCATCCGGGACCGGTCACCTCTGATTCACTGCATTACGAACTATGTAACCGCCTGTGAAGTAGCCAACATCATATTGGCCGCCGGAGCCGCACCCGTTATGGCTGATCACCCGGATGAGGCTGCCGATGTGACCTCCCGCAGTGACTGCCTGCTGCTGAATTTCGGAACTCTGAAAGAATCATCCGCAGCTGCCATGAGCAGGGCAGGCACAAAAGCCGGAGAGCTTGGCCTTCCCCTCATCCTGGATCCGGTAGGGATCGGCTCTTCCCCGTACAGGACCTCCTCTATCCTGAACGTACTGAGCCAGGTGACTCCTGCGGTAATACGCGGAAATGCCTCTGAAATCAAACGGTTATACCTGGAATTGACGCGCGGGACTGCTGCGGAGTGTAAAATCCCGTCCCCTCAGGTTCAGGATTCCCCACGAGGCGTTGACGCTTCAAAGCAGGATCAGATAACACAAACAAACCTTTCCCCCCTGACCGGCGCTGCGCGCGGTTTATCGGAATTAACAGGAGCCGTTGTCGTCATGACGGGGGAAACTGATCTTGTAACTTTCAAAGATAAAACCATGCTGATCCAAAACGGCTGTCCTATGATGTCGCGCATCACCGGCAGCGGCTGCATGCTGGACGGAATCATTGCCGCCTATGTCTCAACCGCGATACTTTCTGCTGGTCCTGCCACAGAATCCACCGAAACCGCAATACATTCCGCCACGGCCCTCGCAGTCTCGGCGGCAGGTCTCTGCGGGGAGCTTGCTTACCGGAAAGTAGAGGAACGCGGTGAGGGGACCGGGAGTTTTCTCCGGTATTTTACCGACTATGTCAGCCTGCTTGATGAAGAAACATTGAAAAGAGGGATGAAAATTGAAATTCAATCGATCCGATTGTCTGCTGTATGCAGTGACAGACCGGTCATTTACCGGTGAAAAGACACTGGAGCAGATGGTCCGTGAGGCTCTGGCCTCCGGTGTCACGATGCTTCAGCTCAGAGAGAAAGACCTGGATGAGCGCCGTTTTCTGGAGGAGGCTCTGTTGATGCGCAGACTCACAAGATACTACGGCGTTCCCCTGATCATTAACGACAACGTGGAAATAGCGCTCCGCTGTCAGGCCGACGGCGTCCATGTCGGTCAGGATGATATAAATGCCGCCGAAGCGCGTTTGGCAATTGGCTCCAATATGATTCTGGGCGTCACTGCCAAAACCGTGGAACAGGCAAAACTGGCCGAAGCACAGGGAGCCGACTATCTCGGATCCGGCGCCGTTTTCGGCAGTCAAACGAAAAAAGAGGCTCTTCCGATGACATTTGATACTCTCTCGGCTATCTGTAAAAACGTCTCCATTCCTGTCGCAGCAATTGGCGGCATCACTGCGTCAAACGTCACAAAGCTTACAGGTACCGGAATCGCCGGAGCCGCTGTTGTATCGGGTATCTTCGGCCAAAACGATATCTCTCTGGCCGTCCGCACGCTGAAAGACAAACTTATAAAGGTGGTTAATCCATGATGCGCGTTCCTTCCGTACTTACCATTGCAGGTTCAGACTCCGGCGGCGGAGCCGGTATCCAGGCAGATATTAAAACCATCACGGCGCTGGGTCTTTACGCCTCCAGCGCCATTACCGCCGTTACCGCCCAGAATACACTCGGCGTCCAGATGATCCGGCCGGTCTCCCCTGAGCTTTTGGCCGCCCAGTTGGACAGTGTATTCTCCGATCTCACGCCCCAGGCTGTAAAAATCGGAATGCTGGGCACAAAAGACGCCATACTGACCGTGGAAGACAGAATTAAACATTATTCACCTGCCTATATTATCCTGGATCCTGTCATGGTCTCCACCAGCGGGAAAAGACTTTTGGGCGAGGAGGCATTAGCCGCATTGTCGGAAAACCTGATCCCCCTGGCATCATTAGTTACGCCCAACATTCCGGAGGCCGAGGTACTTTTGGGCGGCATCACAATCCAAAGCAGGGAAGACATGCAAAAGGCCGCCCTCCGGCTTTCCGGGTACTATCGCGTGCCCATCCTGCTCAAGGGCGGACATTTATCCTCGGGGGCCTGCGATCTTTTATGTATCGGCGAAACGATCCACTGGTTTTCCGCTCCCCGTATTGCAAACCCAAACAGCCACGGTACCGGCTGTACGCTCTCTTCTGCTATCGCCTGCGGCCTCGCAGAGGACATGTCCCTGGAACAGAGTGTCGCCCGCGCAAAACACTACCTGTCCGGTGCTCTGGGCGCCGGGCTTGACCTTGGAAACGGAAACGGCCCTTTATACCATGCCTGGAACATTAGCAGCGAAAACCGGTAGGCGAAGCTTACCGGTTTTCGTTTACTCAATCAATCGCTTACCCGAGCAATCGTTTACACAATAACACGGCCTGTTCCGTTTATCGGCCACCCTGGTATACAATTTTTCCGCCGTTAACCGTAAAAAGAATCCCCGCCGGAGCCAGACCGCAGACATCCACCCCGAACTTTGCCCTGTCAGCAATGGTTTCAGGGTTAAAGACAACGAGATCCGCATCACAGCCGGCAGCCAGCCGCCCCTTAGAATCAAGTCCCATACGCCTGGCCGGAAGCAGCGTCAATTTACTGATTCCAGTCATCAGATCCATCAATTTCCGTTCACGGACAAAATGCCCCAGAAATCTGGCCGGGCTTCCCGCCCCTCTGGGATGACCCAGAATGTGTCCATCCACCGTTGCCTGCATATTGCCGTCACTGCCCACCATTACATAGGGCAGTTGATACGCCGCTTCCACATCCTCCATCGGCATCGCATTGTGACATGCCGTCATGATACTCTCCGGCTCTTTTCTCAGACGTTTAAACAGCTCCTTATTGCAGTACTGACCCGCGTATTCACCGGTCAGGATTTCCAAATCTTCCACGGAGAAATTAAAATTATCAAATGCACCCTCGTCAAATACCGCCGACTGAAGGACGGTAGACCATACGTTGTACGGATACATGTCGCAGGTAATATCGGCTCCTGACGCCCTGAGCCTTCTGTCCGCCCAGGCCACCTTTCCTTCTCCGTAAACATTAGCGGCAAAGTGTGAGATCTCAAACTTCGCTCCCGTCTTCTCCGACAGGGCAATCACTTCCTCCAGCGTTTCCTCCACCTTCTCCGGATAGCCGTAACGCATATGGACGGAAACGATCCTGTCATTAGCAGCCGCAACCCTGCATAATGCCTCCTCCTCTTCCCAACAGGCGCCCGGATCGTACTCCAGGCCAAAAGACAGGCCGACAGCCCCTTCATCCATCATTTTCTGAAAAAGTGCACACATCTGTTCAATCTGCTCCCGGCCGGCCCGGTCATAGCTTCCCAGCCCCGCCTGCCTCCTGAGCGTCACATTTCCCGCCATCATATAGCAGTTGCACGGATATTCATTCTGTCTGACCGCCTCATAATATTTTGACGCAGAAGCAGAAGAACTGCCGCAGTTTCCCGTAATAATAGTGGTAACCCCTGTTTTTACCGCACATTCTGAAATTTGTCTCGGCAGCATGAGCTCCTGGTAATCGGAAATATCATCCTCATGGGTATGTATATCAATAAATCCCGGAGCGGTCACCATTCCACCGGCATTTATCATCACGGCTGCCTCCACCGGCTCTCTTGTTACAGAAACAATCTTTCCCCCTGAAACCGCCACCGCCCCCACGGCGTCGTATCCACTCTCCGGATCCATAATCCTGGAATTGTAAATACAAAGATCGTACATATGAACTCCTCCTCTCGCTTTCCTGTCAATCTGTTTCCATTATAGTCCCCGCCATGGTAAACTTCAATCTGTAAGGACATTATCCTTCCCTGTAATTTCAAAAGGCCGGGAACAGTTGTCCCGGCCGGTATATTAACAAGGTGCAATCGGGTTATCAATTAATGATGCAACCCTGAATTCATGAGTATGTCCATCTGCTGTAGTAGTGCATGCTTTAGCAAAATGAACATGTCTTCCGTCTCCTACCGGAATAGCCGGGGAGGAAGTTCCTGTAAATTTATGAAAATGTCCGTCGTATGCATCCGTCCGGAAAGTCACTTCGTGAACATGGCTTCTGCCACATGGAATAGCTTCCCCGGAAACGGCCGCAAACCGATGGTTATGAGCTTCTTCACAGGACTCGGCGATAAATGTGCTGCCAACCACTTCGTGAACATGCTGTTCCCGGCGAACAGGATAAACAGCGGCTTCCCGGTAGTTGTCACATGAGTCATACATGGTTGAGGTCCCTTTCAGGTTGTTTTAATATTAGTATATGGACAAGAATAAAAAGTGTGAGAAATGCATATTACACCTGCCCGCTGGTACACATCCCCCATTGGGCATGCTTTTTATCCCCCCAGAGCTTTCCTGCAGAAGAATAAGGAATCCCGTGAGCGGGATTCTTGCGCTGCCGCGCGGTTGCTTCAACAACTATTTACCTCTGCGCGGCATGTGCATCCTTGCGGAGCGTTTATTAATTCATAGGACTGTTTCCATATACACATTCGGATTCTGTGGTATAGCCACTTATTAAGTTCCTCTATTCGGTTCCTCATATCCGCAACCCCATAATAATTCAGCCATCCTCGCATATACTCTTTTATCTTTGCTAATACAAGCCGTATGCTCTGGACAGTCCTTCGGGAACTAAGTTCTTTCAGTTTTGACTTCATTTTCTTCCATGACTTTCCATGAACCCGGACATAGATGCCTTTTCCGTTCTTTCCCAATGTAAAGCCAAGGAATTTAAAATTTCGGATTGCAAACACGCTCACTACACGGCTTTTCTCTTGGTTCACTTTCAATTTCAGCGTCCCTTCCTTTCGATAATGGTTATCCCTTTCAGGACATTCCGCACAGACCTCCCCGGGTACCACACGTCTCTTTCTCTCCATCTATCTGCCACATTTACCATACGTGATTCCGTGTGGTTATTGGGCTTCGACTTGTCTAGCAGCCTTACCCTCACGCATGGCCTGATGTGGTTTCTGTCCGTCAGACCAGAGATTTGCCCATGGGTTAGTATGTTTCCCACATCCGGCTTCCTTCAGATTTCACCTCACGGTGGACACCCTTGCCTTCGGCTATATCCTTCCCACCACCGGGCGGATTCCGGACTTTCACCGGTTAGAGACGTGCGCCGCCGGGCGTACTAGAAAAAGGGCCCGGACTCAACGTCCGGACCCTGCCGCCGCTCCCTTTGGAGCGCCTTAAAACATACCGCCGCTGTTATTTAACGGCTTCACACAACAACTCTACACATTTCTCGAGGCCCAGGTCCCCGCTGTTCAGCATCAGATCGTAATTCTCGCGGCTTCCCCACTTCTGATTCGTATAGTTCTCATAGTGGATACGCCTTCTCTTATCAGTCTGGTACATAAACTCATCAATATATTCTTCAATCTCTCCGTACTCTTCAATGGCCCGCCTCTTTCTGATATCCCGGTCCGCATAGATGAATACACGCAGCACGTCCGGACGGCTCTTCAGAATATAATCGGCGCAGCGGCCTATAAAAATACAGGGGCCTCTCTTGGCCGCTTCCTCAATGGCCTTCTTCTGTGCCTGGTAAATCTGCTCCGTCAGCGGAAGCTCCGTAATCTTAGGTTCTTTCGGATAGGAAATCCCATACAGCGTTCCCATGGCAAAATTGTAAAGCAGGCTGTTGGTCAGTCTCTGTTCCCTGTCGGCAATCATATCAACAGGAAAACCGATCTCCTTTGCCGCGGCCTCGATCAGTTCTTTATCGTAGAACTCCATCCCAAGTTTCTTAGCCACCGTCAGTCCAACCTCGCGGCCTCCGCTTCCGTATTCACGGCTGATTGTGATAATCTTTTTTTCCATAATACAGGCCTCCTCCCATATATCTGCAGTTGATACAGCACTGTAATTCTTACTTATATAATACCACAACAGGAGGTAATTTACAATCAACTATGGTCCGCCGTAAGAAGCGCCGGTTCCTGCCGATTACCGGGCCGGGAGCAGAAAATAAGTCATACGGAGTCTTTCTGCCCCAGCTGCATGCGGCTCTCTTCCACATCCAGGACAAAACTTTTGTTCATCTTTTTCTGGATTGCCATATAGATCCGGAAATCGTTCTCATCAAACTCCTCTAACTCCTGATACATCCGCAGATAACAGCGGGATTCGAACTGTTCATGGTCCTGAAAAATTTTCCTGCCTTCATCCGTCAGAAACAGGTTGTATTCCCGGTTATTCTTCTCATTCCTCGTCTGTTCGATCCAACCTTTCTGGCGCAGCTTCTTAACTATCTGGGAACATGCGCTGGTGGTCTTTTTCAGCCTCGCCGCCAACTCGGAAGCCGTAATTCCCGGCATGCTGCCCGCCAGATGAATCAGTTTCGATTCCGCCTGGTATAACGTGGCACTCCCGTAATTATGCGGAATGGAATCATATTCCACCATTAGCCCGAACGCTTCATCCAAAACAGAAACCATTTCCTGGTACAATTTATAGCGACTATCCATATATCTCCATCCTTTGCTTTTTAGACGCTTTACTATTAAACACTTTACCATTAGATACTTTACTATTAAGTATATTTATATATTAGCACAGACTTCTCCCATCTACAAGGCAAATCTTAACCGTAAGCAGGGATACGGCCAAGCGGGTGGCGGCAGGCGTTAATCGGCTTCTCCATAAAAAAATGCCGGAGCTTCGATGTATTGGCACAACATCAAAATCTCCGGCATCTTTTCATTTCAAATTTTTATCTTCCGATTCTCCTGATTTCTTTCCTCAGTTTCGGCCCGATCAGAACGGCCAGAATTATCTTAGCTGCATCACCGGGAAGATAAGGAACCACGCCCACACCGAGACCGGCTGTGAAACTGATTCCAAGCTGCCCTGCCAGCCATATGGTTCCAAATACATAACATACCATTGTTCCGACAACCATCCCCAGTACATGGAACATGTATTTTCCCTGGAAATGATCGATAGCCCAGCCTGCAATGACTGCCATAAAGATAAAACCAACCAGATAACCGCCTGTAGGACCGGCCAGTTTTCCTACGCCGCCCGTAAAGCCCGAAAACACCGGGAGTCCGGCAAACCCGACCAGCAGATAAACAAGATAGCTTATTGTTCCTGCTTTCATCCCCAGCACATATACGGTCAAATAAATAGCTAGATTGGTAAATGAAATCGGCACCGGGCTGATAGGCAGCGGAATCGCAATCGGTCCCAAAATACAGGTAACTGCCGTCATTACTCCAATTAATGCCATCTGCTTTGTTGAGAGAACGTTTTTCCTCGTCACTCCCTGATTTGCTGTTTTCTCCATGATTATCTGTCCTCTTTCCTGAAATTCATTGTTAATCCGGTACATTTTCCAGCCTACACGGCCGCAAATCCCATTGCCGTCAGCATCTTAATATCCTCGGCAATCTTATTGCCCGAAGTGGTCAGCATATCACCTGTAATTGCGGCATTGGCTCCGGCTTTGAATGCCTTCTCGCCCGAATGTTCCATCCCGTTTCTGCCTGCTGCCAGCCTGACTTCCGCATCCGGGTTAATGTAGCGGAACATGGCGATGGTCCGCAGTATCTCTTCCTCGCCCAGGGGCGGAAGGGACTCAAACGGCGTGCCTTTAATCGGCTGAAGGATATTAATGGGAATCGAACTTATCTCCATCTCATACAAGCTGAATGCCATATCCATCCTGTCTTCCCATGTTTCCCCCATACCTATGATTCCCCCCGAACAGACCGTTAACCCCGCGTTCTTGGCCCTTCTAATCACTTCCAGCTTGTCATCATATGTATGTGTGGTACAGATATTGGGGAAATTACGCCGCGATGTCTCAATATTCGCATGGTAACGGGATACCCCTGCCTCCTTCAGTCTCATGAAATCCTCCTGGGAAAGCAGTCCGTGTGATGCGCACAGCTCAATCCTGCAGTTTTCCTTCATGTTTCTGTATGCTTCCAGCGCCTTATCCATCTCTTTGCCGCTCAAAGCCCTGCCCGATGTCACCACCGAATATCTGCCTACCTTCTGTCTCTCATGCCGTTTACAGTCCTCCAGAATCTCGTCCGGTTCCAGGAACGGATACTCGTCAATTCTGGCATAATGACAGGCCGACTGGGCACAAAACTTGCAATCCTCGCCGCAGCGGCCGCTCCGGCCGTTGATTATCGAACATAAATCTGCTTTGTCTCCCCGCAGTTCACGGCGTATCTTATCCGCTCCGCCGCAAAGTTCGTCGAGGTCTTCCTCCAGAAAGAAAGATAAATCGTCTGTCCGTGTCAGACGTCTTCCGTTTATTATTTCAACTGCTAATCTTTCGCTCATTGCAATCCCGCCTTTCGATATTGCCTATTATAAACAGGCTCCGCAAGATTGTCAACTATATTTTTATATATGGTTAACATTAGTAGTTCCTCCGGGTAACAGTTCATTCTGTCTGAACTGTTACCCGGAGGAACTTTTTCGGAGAAATTAAAAGAGAGCCCGGCTTGCCAGACTCTCTCCCGTATTACGCATTTCTGCATCCTATGAAAACAATGCCGTAAACGGCCTGATGCTCCTGTCCAGTATTTTGGTCATACATGCGATTGCAATCCCGTAATTTGTCATAGGGACGTTCTGATCGACCGCCATTCTGAGACGGTACTTCATTTCTCTCTCATTTAACATGCAGCCGCCGCAGTGGATCACCATATGATAGCCGGACAAGTCCTCCGGGAACTCGGTCCCGGATGTAAACACAAACTCCGGTTCCCGTCCCGTATATTCCCGGATCCAGGCGGGCAGCTTCTGTGTTCCGATATCGCCGCACTGGCGGTGATGGGTGCAGCCCTCGGATATCAGGATCCGATCGCCGTCCTCCACGGTTTTAAGCGCCCTCGCCCCCTGGCATGCCTGTCGCAGATCTCCCTTATATCTGGCAAACAGAATCGAAAATGAGGTCATTAAAATATGATCCGGAACCATTTTGTCCACCGCCGCAAAAACCTGGCTGTCCGTGATGACGAGTCTAGGCTGCCTGCTCAGGGAGGACAATACCGTTTCCAGCTCATTCTCCCTGCACATCACCGCCGATGCCCCGGTATCCAGAATATCTCGGATTACCTGCTGCTGGGGAAGGATCAGCCGCCCTTTCGGAGCCGCCTTATCAACCGGAATTACGAGTACGACAAGATCCGACGGTTTAATCAAATCCGCCACCAGTCTCCGTCCATCCCCTTCCGGGGTTACAAGACCGGCAATCCGCTCTTTGAGCTCGTGAATATGGTATCCCGTGGCCGCGCTGACCCATATCTCATGCCGCTCTGCGCCAGCCTCTCTCTCCTGTTCTCTGGCCGCCTCTGTCCACTGTTCCCGATTTTCGTCTCTGTCCGATCTTCTGCCCGGCTCTCCCTTCGCAGCTCCCGTTTCCGGTTCCCCGGTCAAATCCGTCTTGTTGTATGCAATCAGGTAAGGGATATTTTTTTTGCGGAAAATATGAATCAGTTCTTCTTCCTGCTCTCCCTTACCGGCTGCGGCGTCAACCACCAGAACCGCGATGTCCGTCTTATTCAGTATCTGACGGCTTTTTCCAATCCTCTTTTCACCCAGCTCACCCTCGTCGTCGATTCCCGGGGTGTCGATTATCATAACCGGCCCGAGGGGCAGAAGCTCCATGGATTTGTAAACGGGATCCGTCGTTGTCCCCTTCACTTCCGAGACAATAGCCAAATCCTGCCCCGTTACCGCATTGACCAGGCTCGACTTGCCTGCATTCCTCTTTCCGAAAAAACCTATATGTACTCTTTCTCCCGAGGGAGTCTGACTTAAACTCATCCGCACACCTCCCGACTTGTGACGCTAAAAGCGGAAATCTCTTTTACCGTGTTCGATTTCATCCAGATTTTTCAGGACGATTTCACGCACCTTTTCCTTAGGTATATTTTTTATCTCTTCAAGAATCAGTTTCTCCCCTATTTCCCGCGTATCCGGAGCCGCATAATCTTCCAGGTACTCCTTAAGCGTCATCAGGGCGTTGGGATGGCAGCAATTCTGTATCTGCCCGCTCTTGCAGAGGCTCATAAACCGATCCCCGGTTCTGCCCTCGCGGTAACAGGCGGTACAGAAGCTGGGAATGAATCCCTGATCCATCAGCCAGTGAACCACCTGATCCAGAGTCCGGTTATCACTGACGTCAAACTGGGCGGAATTTTCATCCTCCGGTTCCTCCTCGGCGTACCCTCCGACACTCGTCCTGGAACCGCCGCTGATCTGAGAAACGCCGAGTTTCAGCACTCTCTCCCTGCAGCTTTTGCTCTCCCTGGTGGAAATAATCATTCCGGTGTAGGGAACAGCCACCCTGATACAGGCCACAATTTTTTCAAATGTATCGTCGTCAATTCCATTGTCAAACTGGGCAGGATCAATATCATCGGCCCTCTTGATTCTCGGCACGCTGATTGTATGAGGACCGACTCCCTGAGCCGCCTCCAGATGTTCTGCGTGCATCAGAAGCCCTGCAAATTCATACCGGTAAAGTTCCAGCCCAAAAAGCACTCCAATGCCCACATCGTCAATTCCGCCCTCCATTGCCCTGTCCATGGCCTCAGTGTGATAACAGTAATCGTGTTTTGGGCCTGTCGGATGAAGTTTCTCATAACTCTCCCTGTGATAGGTCTCCTGAAACAGGATATAAGTCCCGATTCCGGCATCCTTGAGCTTCCTGTAGTTCTCCACCGTAGTGGCGGCGATATTGACGTTCACCCTGCGTATCTCACCGTTTTTATGCTTGATTCCGTAAATCGTCCTGATGCTCTCCAGGACATATTCAATCGGGTTATTGACCGGATCCTCACCCGTTTCCAGCGCCAGCCTCTTATGACCCATATCCTGAAGTGCAATCACTTCCCTGCGTATCTCATCCTGGGTCAGTTTTTTCCTGGCAATGTGCTTGTTCTTCAGGTGATACGGACAATAAACACAGCCGTTGATACAGTAATTGGACAGATAAAGAGGTGCAAACATAACGATTCTGTTTCCGTAGAAATCCTGTTTAATCTGTCTTGCCAGCTCATATACCGCCTCTACCTTCTCCGGTATCTGACAGGCAAGAAGGACCGATGCCTCCCTGTGGTCAAGGCCTTTTCTGAGTCTCGCTTTCGCAATAATCCGGTCTACCAGCTCCTCATTATCCTTGTTGGCCTCGGCATAGGCCAGAGTCTCCATGATTTCCTCATGGCTGATAAACTCTTCCGCTTTCTTTGATGATGGATTGTACATACATTTTTCCTTTCTTTGGAGTCAGGGGACGGAACCGGACAGCCCGTCCGCAGTATCATTTTACTGCAGGGACAGGACACGCTGGACCATTCTCTTCCTCTTTAGTTTGATTTATAGTCTCCACGGTCGACCGTAACCCTGTATCCAATCGCCTCCATGCTCTTTTTCAGAGAATTCAGGCTCTCGGCGGCTTCGTCTCCCGTACAGATTTTATTGTCATAGAGCAGATATTTATTCCGGACGTCAAGCGGTGAGAGATTCGGCATCACCACATTGGCACCGGCCAGAATTCCCATCTCCCTGCCCTGGGGATGGATTGTCCCGAGAGCCGTTGTGGCCGGTAACAGCACCCGCGGCATCATCAGGCGGATCAGTCCTAAGAGCCATAACGTCATCTCAAATGAGCCTGCCTTTTCGTCTTTAAACGGCGTATCATGCTGTGGGATAAAAGGCCCGATTCCCACCATCTGCGGCTCTAATTCCTTTATAAACTCCATATCCTTTGCCAGAAATTCCGCCGTCTGCCCCGGGGAGCCTACCATAAAACCGCAGCCGGTCTGGTAGCCGATCCGTTTCAGCTCTCTCAAGCACCGGATTCTGTGTTCCAGTGAAAGTTCCCCCGGATGGAGCGTCCCATAGTGGCCGGAGTCAGCCGTCTCATGCCTGAGCAGGTAGCGGTCGGCTCCCGCATCGAAAAATCTCTGGTAGGCGGACGTGCTTTTTTCTCCCAGTGAGAGGGTCACCGCACAGCCGGGGAATTTCTCTTTGATCCGGCCAACTACCGTCTCCACCCAATCATCGGTCATCACAGGATCCTCTCCCGCCTGCAGTACGAACGTCCGGAACCCGAGGCGATAGCCGCTTTCACAGCAGGACAGAATTTCTTCCCCGCTCAGACGGTAGCGCTGCGCATTCCTGTTTCCCCTTCTGATTCCGCAATAGTAGCAGTCATTTCTGCAGTAATTGCTGCATTCAATCAATCCCCGGATGTAGACGTCCTTCCCGTATTCCCGCTCTCTCACGGCTCTGGCATTTTCAAACAGATACTCTGCCAGTTCCGGTGTCCTTCCGTCAATCAGACTGATCCATTCCTCCCGGTTCAGACTCCCCGACTCCCGGAGCCTGTCGATCAGCGCTTTCAGCTCAGCCGTTCCCATCCGTTTTCTCCTCTTCCTCCCTGTTCCGGGTGACCTTGGAATAAACAGCTTTGGAAGTCACTCCCGGCAGCATTCCAAGCTTACCCGACAGGGCGCTGATTACGTCGGCCGGAGCGTCAATCACCACACTGATAATATTGATTTCCCTCTTGTGATAGGGAATTCCCATACGGCCCACAATATAATTGCTGTATTGGTGGAGCAGTTTATTAAGCGCCTCCACCGAGCTCTCTTTTTCTACCATTATCCCAATCAGGGCAACTCTTGAATCCATTATTCTCCTCTCCTGCCTAAAAAGGTTGCGGAGCGCCGGGTTTTCACGCCGGGCGCGGCCGCGCGGCTGCTTCAGCAGCTATTTACCTTTGCGCAGCATGTGCATCCTTGCGGAGCTTTTTTGATTCATAGGACGCAATTTCCTATAAATTAAAAAACACCCTGAAAAAGGGTGCAAAAATACCGCTGTCTGCTCCTCTTTCACCTCAGAATCCTCTTTGTGTCAGCGCAACATCTGAATTATTAATCTTATACGGTTGCCGTTATCCTCGCCGGCAGAACGAATCTTGCGGCTTGGAATATTTTGTTCATCGTAACACAGATGTGAGGGAGCGTCAAGATTTAAATCCAAACGCTCCCGCCACTCACATACTAATAAATATGCATCACACCCATAAGTAAAGCAATCACACAAAGTACAATACTGATGAGCCAGGCTTTGCCGAAATTCTTCTTCAGGTGTGCCGCCACTTCCACACCGGCAAGGCCGCAGGCCAGATACGTGGTAGGTTGCAGAGGGCTGACAATCATACCCACATTTTTGCCGACCAGCATGGCAACGCCTACATCCAGCTGAGGCACGCCGAATGCGGCTCCTGCTTCTCCCAGAAGAGGGAACACACCATAGTAGAAGGTATCCGCTCCCAATACTGCTCCCACAGGTACACTGACGAAACCGGCGATCAGGTTCATATAACGGCCCATAGCATGGGGAATGACAGCCAGCAGAACTTCAACCATGGCGTCCAGCATACCGGAGTTCTGCATCACCCCGATAAATACGGCGGCTGCCAGCAGGGTAGCCGACATGTTCAGGGATTCACTGGCATGGGCTTTAAAACGTGCCTGCTGTTCCTTGAGGCCGGGATAATTCACCGTAATACCGATACCAAAGGCAATCATAAAGCATACATGGGTCGGCATAACCGATAAGCAAAGACAGATAATAAGAATCAGGGTGAGCATGATATTGAACAGGAACAGCTTAGGCCGTTTAAGGGCTGCTGCCGCGTCATCCGTCTTTGTCTCAGACATCTCCTGAATTTCTTCAGCGCTGAATTGGCCCGCTCCCTTTTTCTTTTCAATTACACCGCAGATTACGGCTATCGCGATAACGGCCACCAGGCAGGCGCCCTGGAACGGAAGCAGCATATGCCACAATTCTGTGACATCCATCTCCATCACACTGGCAACACGGACAATGGGTCCGCCCCAGGGTACCAGATTCATCACGCCCATAGAGCAGCCGACGATTAAAAGCAGGGTATAGGGGGAAAGCTTCATCCTTTTGTATAAAGGCAGCATCGCCGGAATCGTAACCAGAACGGTGGTGGCTGTGGCTCCGTCCAGATGGCCTAAGACGGCGACAATAGCCGAAGCGACAGTAATTAGGATTACATTACCCTTGGCATATTTAACCAGTCCGTCTACAATAGGGTCAAACATTCCCGCATCGTTCATAATTCCAAAATAGGACGTGGAAAATATGAACAAAACGGCAGTTTTCCATACGGATCCTAATCCTCCATTCACCATCTCTCCAATTTCAGCAAAATTATTGCCCAGCGCCAAAGCTGCCACAACCGGAATCGTAACAAAAATAACAATAGGCATCATTTTGTTCCGCATCAGAAGAAACATGATGATAAACAACATAGCGAATCCAATAAATGCAGTCATAAGATTAAACCTCGTTTCCTGTGTATTTCACAATATAAGTTTCTTATCGTATATAAGGGATTTTGTTCTTATTTTCCCAGAGTCTGATTCTTAATCTGCCCCGTCGGCAGCTCGCGGATTAAATCCTTGGTTTTTCCGGCACGCAGCAAGTAACTGTCTGTGGGATGTCCCACCAGCTCCACTACCTTCCGGCTGACCGCCATGGCCTGATCCAGGTTGATACCGGTCTCCACCCCAGATTCCTCACACATGTGCAGTACGTCCTCCGTCGCCACATTGCCTGCGGCACCCGGCACAAACGGACAGCCGCCCACGCCGGCAAAGCTCGTGTCAAACTGTGTAAAACCGGCCTGCATTCCCGCCAGGATATTTGCAATTCCCAAACCGCGCGTGTTGTGAAAATGGAGCCACCAGTTTACCTGAGGATAACAGCGGCGCATCTCGGTACACAGATTGTAAACCTGAACAGGATACGCCATACCGGATGCATCCGACAGGCTGATTTCATCAATCCCTACCAATAAATAAGCATCCACTATATCTTTAACATCCTGAAGCGGAATCTCCTTATCCCAGGGTGAACCAAACGCCATGGAAATGGAACCGGAAATGCCGATATCCGCGGCGTTGGCCTTCTCAACACACTCTGAAAAACCGGCCACGCTCTGTGCCGGAGTCCGGTTCAGATTAGCCAGATTATGCGCTACACTGGCGGAGACATTCAGCTTCACCTTTTCACAGCCGCAGGCAGCCGCACGCTCCACACCGCGGACATTGGCAATCAAAGCACGGTACTCCACACCGGGTCTCTTTTCTATTTGCCGGAACACTTCATCTGTATTGGCCATCTGCGGCACTGCCTTGGGGCTGACGAAACTCCCCACCTCAATGACAGGAAAACCGGCTTCAGACATGGTGTTGATCAGGTCAATCTTATCTTCATCAGAAATGATTTTCTTCTCATTTTGCAGCCCGTCACGGGGGCCAACCTCGCAGATACGGATCTTTTTTATAATTTTCATTCCCATAACTATGTCCTTTCCACCAGCAGCCACTCCTTAAGCTGCCATCACTATATTATACATTGATTAACAATATCCCACTACAACGGCCAGCATCATAAATAGGCAGGCAAAAGCAGCCCAGACGACGAACGTTTTTCCCATCCATTTCATCCAACTTCCGTAGCTCACACCGCAGGCAGCCAGGAAAGCCATCAAGGATGAGGAATGGGGATAAATGTAATTGCTTAATCCGTCTCCATAGTTCAAAGCTAAAATCGCCGTTTCCTTAGACATTCCTATCAGATCGGCCACAGGCAGGAAGATAGGCATGGTAATATTGGCTTGTCCTGAACCGGAAGTCACAAAGAAATTAATAATTGTGTGTGCGACAAACATGCCCGGACCCTGCAGAAGACGGGGCATAGAATTCAAAATCTGTGCACAGTAATACACCACGGTATCCAGAATATTTCCGGCATCCATTGCAATGGCAATAGACCTGGCCAGGCCTATCATGATACAGGCGCCAATAATCACTTTGCAGCCGGCGACAAAACTGATACACATATTGTTCAGATTCTTCCGCCCGAAAATTTGTGAGACAATTCCTGTAACAAGAAAGCAGACTGCTGTTTCCTCATAGCTCCAGTCCAATTTTGCGCAGCCATAAATCAGGGCCGCCACTCCGGCCGCCAGAGAGGCCAAAACCAAACCGTCTTTCGTTGTGAATTCCGGCATATCCTCGACGGAACCCACGTCTGCAATATTCGGAATCCCGTATACAATACTCTTTGTCCCGTCCTCCCTCACCCGTTCCGCATAGCGCAGAATGCAGACCGTAGTAATCACTAGCATGCAGCCAAAACCAATCCAGCGGAACCCCATGCCATGGTAGAGAGGCAGGCCGGCCAGGGTATTTCCAATCGCAGTAGTGCTGATATTCAGCATACCGCAGGTACTTCCGAAGGAAGACGCCGTAATAATTACCGCTGCCGCTGTGAGAGCGTCATAACCCATGAGCAGGCACAGAGAAAGTACAACACCCGAAAATGGAATAAAATAGTTCATCTGAATCGGAACGCTCATGACACCAAAGGCAATCATCATAACGATAACCGTTTTGCGCGGCGCTTTTGCAAATTTGGTAGCCAGAATCCTCATTAATGCGTGAACGGAATTGGTGTCAATAAGCATCTGAACGCCGCCCGCAATAAAAAACATTGTGAAAATCAGATTTGCCTGTTTTACAAATCCCTGATATATCATATTGAGCATTTTAAACGGCGAGACCGGGCTCTGCTCAATAAAGTGAAAACCGTCCGCAATTACGGTTTCCTTTCCGCCAACCATCTCACGGGTGTATTCACCGGCGGGAATGAGATAGGTCAAAAAACAGGCGAGCAAAAGCATCGTAATCACGACCAGATATTCGTGAATATGTGGAAACTTAAATTTCTTATTTTCTTTCATCTTATTTGTCCCCCAATTGAAAACTAATACCGAATCAAAAATCTATTTGGCGAAAAACTACTTCTCCATCCAGAATTGTCATCTCCGTCTTTAAAATCTGTCCGCCCGTCATTATGTTTCCGTTAAAATCTTCGAAGGTCACCTCACGATCCAGGCAGCGGAAAATACTGATATCCGCTGCAGTCCCGATGTTCAGGCTTCCGAGTTCCCGCTCCATCCCCATTATTTTGGCCGGAATCTGAGTCGTGCATCTAATCACCTGGAAAAGGCTCATCCCCAGCGCAAGATACTTGCTCATGACAAAAGGCAGTGAGAATACACGTCTTCCCTTAAAGACCGTATTTACCGTAAGGTCCGTGCTAATCACATCAGGCAGAATGCCCTGGCTGATAGCGGCCTTTGCTACGCGGTAGGAAAAATGGTTCGCTCCGTTGGCCGCATCTAAGATAACGCCTCTCTTTTGAGCCTCGTACAGGATGGGAAGAACCTTTTCTTCCTCATTCAGAATCGTCCGCCCCTTTCCCTGGAATACGTGGGCATAGACATCGCCTGGGCGCAGCAGCTTTATAATTTCTTCCGGTTCCCCCGCCGGGTTAGTAGTATGTACCGTCACAGGGCAGCCCAGCTCTTCCGCAATTTCAAGCATGGCCTTCATGGGCTTGAGTCCAAGGTCACCGGCAATTTCAGCGCTTTGGCGCACCTTTAGGCCAATCAGATGTTCCGGATATCTGCGCATGGTATGAATGAGCTCCTCAGGCCTGTAATTTACCGGATCAATGTTTTCGTGATAAGATTTTGTAACAAGCCCGCCCGGACAGACATTTAAAAGCGCTTTGACGTGTATTGGCATACTGCTGATTTTTGCTCGAAACACACGGTAGTTATCAATACCGGTTGAGCCTGCATCAATAACTCCGGTCACGCCCATCGGAAAATAACAGCTTTCCGGGGATGCCCCCAGCCCGGTCACTCCCGCCGCTACATGGGCATGGCCATCTATAAGTCCCGGGGTCACAAGACATCCTGCGGCGTCAATCGTCTGCGCTGCCATCTCATGATCGGCCGCAACAATCCTGCCGTTTTTAACTGCAATATCCCGTATTTCGTCAATTCCACTAAATGGGTCTATGAAACGTCCTCCCCGGATTAGAATATCTACCATATCGAAACTTCCTTTCTGTCCTACATCAGATAGCTCCGCTTTCTGCTAACTCAGCCAGTTCCGCCTCACTCTTCCCCAGCAGACCACCATAGATTTCCTGATTGTAAGAGCCCAGCTTGGGACCGGCCCACTTTACCTGCCCCGGCGTTTCGCTTAGGATTGGAAATACCCCCGGCATCTTAATGCTGCCGAACTCCTCACAGGGAACCGTGAGAATATCGTTACGCGTATTGTACTGAGGATCCTCGAAAATATCCTTCATACTGTAGATTGCGGAAATAGGAACGCCGCACTCATCACAACGTTTTTTAATCTCCTCATAGGTTAGTCCGCCAATCCACTCTGTCACTGCGTCCATAATCGGCTTTGGATCGGCCAGGCGCTCCTGGGCCTTTTCGTACTTAGGCAGCCAGTCGGAACGGCCCATCGCATCGCACAGATGCCAAAAAACAGGATCGGTGCTGCACACCAGAATTACGTATCTATGATCCTTTGTTTCAAATGTCCCGATAGGGCAGGAGGCACCATTGGGCATCGGACTTCTTTCACGCACGGTTCCAAACTGATCGTACTGCGCCACCATGGCCTCTTCCATGCGAAAAATCCCCTCATAAAGACTAATATCAATTTCCTGAGGCATACCTTTCAAAACATCACGGTGATACAAAGCAAACATAGTGCCGATGACTGCGTTCAACCCTGCTATATAATCTGCCAGCGCAAATGGAGGGCTGACCGGAGGGCGATCCTGATATCCTGTCATGTATGTCATGCCGGAAAACGCCTGAAGTGGAGTACCGAGGCCGGCCAGCTTCGCATTAGGCCCCGTCTGTCCGTATCCTGTAACATGTGTAACAATAATATTAGGGTTGGCCCTACGCATAACCTCCACACCAATTCCCCATTTATCCAGAGTTCCGGTTTTAAAATTTTCGATTACCACATCGCTCTTTGCTACCAGCTCCAGAAACAGCTTCTTTCCTTCCTCTTTGTGGAAATCCAGGGTTATGCTCTTCTTATTGCGCCCCATAGCCGGCCATCGAATACTGACTCCGTCTTTCAAAGGCCCCATGGCACGAAATGCATCACCTCGCCCGGGCATTTCAATTTTAATAACCTCCGCGCCGAAATCCGCCATCAGACCGGCCGCCCAGGGAGCTGCAATGACAGTAGCAATATCAAGAACTCTGATTCCTTCCAATGCTTCCATTTTATTTCTCCTTTACATTCTGTGAATTTGTAATATTTACCAATAATTATTCAAATAGCCGGTACCGTTTTGTGAATTTCTTATTATGGCAATACTATATCATCCAATTCAGCAAATGAAAAGCCAATAAAATTTTAATATCTGCAAATTTAATTTGCAGTATAGAATGAACCATGTTAGAATGAACTTAAAGCAGACATATTGCTGTCTGTAATACTGTTTTCAACTGCAAACCTTGTCTCTGAGGGATTTTTTATGTTTAATAATTATCATTATTTTATTGTTCTGGCGGAAGAGTGCAATATTTCCCGCGCCGCAGACCGGCTGTTCATCACTCACCAAAACCTGAGCAAGTACCTGTCCAACCTGGAATCAGACTTTGGGGTAGCGCTGTTTCAGCGCAAACCAACTTTTTCACTGACCTATGCCGGCCGCCTGATGCTGCAATCACTTAAAGAAACTGAACAAATTGAAAAAAACATCCGGGCACAGTTTGTTGATCTGCGCGGGGATGTCACAGGTGAAATCCGCATTGGCACTACAGAAGGGCGGTTCCGTATTTTAATGCCGGATATTATGAGCGCTTTCAGGGATGCCTTTCCTGATGTCCAGTTGCTGATCAGTAGTGCGGCATCACCGGATTTACGCAAAATGGTACAAAACAACCAGTTGGATCTTATGATCGCCGGAATTCCCCCCGAAAATAAGAGTAAGCTGGATTATGTCAATGTATTAGATGAAAAGCTCTATTTGATTATCAGCGATAATATGCTTCAAAACATATTTGGAAAACAATTCCCTGCCTGTAAAAAGGACCTGAAGATGGGTGCAGATTTGAAATTATTTCAGAATATCCCCTTTGCCATGAACATGCCCCACTTTAATTCCCACATTTTATTGCAGCATCACCTTGACAAGCATGGAATCGTACTGAACTGTGTGCATACCTCCAGTCATCCTGATTTGCATCATATGATGTCCGCCCGTGATTTTGCCGCCAGCTTCTGTCTAACCATGTATCTGCCAAGCCTGATCAAATTGAATAAGGAATTAGATAATAAACTTAATATCTTCCCTATCAAGGATTTTTACGATACGAATCCTGTAGCTATATGCTATGCCAAGAATCGCATATTTCCCCGATACACCAGAGTTCTAATTCAAATGCTGAAACAGCAGTGCAGGCATTTTTCCGAATTTGATAGAATTGTTTTAGAATAGCTCCCATTATAACAGGCACTGTACCAGCATAATGAGAAAAAATTAGAAGTTCTGCCTGGAAGGCTTTTTATTCCATATAGCGTTTGCACATAGCTTACCTATAGAATAAAAATAGGCTGCAAAGTAGGTAAATTTATGGTTTAGTTCCATAAATTGTCCTGCTTTGCAGCCTTCTTGTTTTAATAATTATGAAGTTTCCTGAAAAGAAAACATCTCATTTTTCGTTATAAAAAGCTAATACCTAATACTCTTAAATATAAAAATTAATCACAGGTGTATGGCATAAGAGCGATGTGTCTTGCTCTCTTGATAGCTACTGTAAGAGCCCTCTGATGTTTAGCACAGTTTCCTGTGATTCTTCTCGGAAGGATTTTGCCTCTCTCAGATACATATCTTTTTAATTTGTTAACGTCTTTATAATCGATTACTCCGTTTTTCTCTCCACAGAATACACAAACTTTTTTTCTTCTGCGCATGCCGCCTCTTCTCATCTTGGAAGCGTCTGCTCTATCACCTTTATTGAATGCCACTTAAGTTACCTCCTTCACAAATCAGATGTCCATACAGTCCTCGTCCGACCGACAGGGGACCGATTCCCGTCTCTTAGTTAAACGGAAGACCTTCATCTTCTACTCCGTCAGGAATATTCATAAAACCATCACCGATTGCACTGGATGGAGCCGGGCGTTCTGCCGGACGATAACCGCCTTCGCTTCCGCCTGCCGCATTCTTGCTCTCTGCGAATTCCTGATCCTCTACGATTACTTCTGTAGTATATACTTTCTGACCGTCTCTGTTAGTGTAGCTGCCAGTCTGAATCCTTCCGGTTACCACAACTTTGGTACCCTGATGGAAATATTTTTCAGCAAACTCTCCTGCTCTGTCAAATGCAACACATGTAATAAAATCTGCTGTCTGTGCGCCGTCGTCTCCACCGCTTCTGCGGCCTCTTCTGTCAACAGCCAGTGTATATCTGGCAATTGCCATAGCGCGCTCGCCCTGGGAGTATCTCACTTCCGGGTCTCTGGTCAGTCTGCCCATAAGAATAACTTTATTCATACGATCACTCTTTCTCTATTTATGCATCCTGTCTTACGCATAAGTATCTGATTACCGGCTCCATAATACGGATGTGTGCCTCAACTTCGTTAGGGCATACGGAATCAGACTCGAAATGGATGAAGTAGTAAAATCCTTCTTTCATCTTCTGAATTTCGTAAGCTAATCTCTTCTTACCCCATTCATCAATGTCTGCAACAGTGCCGCCGAAACGTGTAATGTAACCTGTCACCTTTTCGATTGCTGCTGCTCTCTCTTCATCTTCGAGTTTTGCGCTAAGAACAACTGCTAATTCATATTTGTTCATGCTCTTTTTACCTCCTTGTGGTCTCTGACCCCCTGACTCCAGCAGGGAGTAAGGATATTAGTTAATATATCACGAATATTTATGATACCAGATTTTTCAGGTGTTTGCAAGCACTTTCTTCCTGTTTTTTCACGGTTTTACCTATGATTTCCTTAATATTCCGCCATTTTTGCCATCGGTTCTATGCCGTTTCCCCGAATTGCGTCATAATACTGTCCGGACCTGCGTTTTTACTGCGTTCCGGCCTGCTCCGGGTTCTTCTTTTTGAGTCCCCTCGTACTTTTTTCCACCAAGGTTCTCGCCATCATGACCTGATGGCCGCATCCCGTACATTTCAGACGGAAGTCCGCCCCCACGCGCAGAATTTCCCATTCATGGCTCCCGCAGGGGTGCGGTTTTTTCAGTTTGACGACATCGCCTATCTCATATACCATCTATGTCTCTCCCCTTATTCATGCTTTCTGTACCTCGCCGCATCAGTCCAGACCGGCGGCTTCCCCCAGCACTTTTCCAATGCTGTCGCAAATAACGAGATCCGCCTGGCTGTCCCTCGACGTCACAGATTTATTAATCAGAACCAGCTTTGAGCCTCTGTAATAATCAATCAATCCGGCCGCCGGATACACGGTGAGGGATGTTCCTCCTATTATAAGAACATCCGCCTTTCTGATAAAGTCAATGGAACGCTGGATAACATCGTTGTCCAGGCCTTCCTCATAAAGGACCACATCGGGTTTTATCATGCCGCCGCACTCACATTTCGGCACGCCGGATGCCTTTACGACATCGTCCAGGCCATAGAACCTTCCGCACCTTGTGCAGTAATTGCGATGGACGGAACCGTGCAGTTCAAGAACCTCACGGCTTCCCGCCGCCTGGTGTAAGCCATCTATATTCTGGGTTATCACCGCTTTCACTTTCCCCTCCTGCTCCAGCTTCGCCAGAGCCAGGTGCGCTCTGTTTGGCTTCGCATCGGGAAACAGCATTTTATTCTTGTAAAAACGGTAAAATTCTTCCGGTTTCCTGACGTAGAAAGAGTGGCTGATAATCGTCTCAGGCGGATAGTCATACTGCTGGTTATAGAGCCCGTCCGTGCTTCTGAAATCGGGAATCCCGCTCTCCGTCGACACTCCCGCACCACCGAAAAATACAATATTACCGCTCTCTTTTATCCACTGTTTTAATACCGTAATCTCATCCATTCTGAAACCTCCCCTTTCCATCCCGGATTTTATATATTGTTTGCTATTACACAATCTCATCTATAAACGCCCGATTTACCGTCTCAATCTGAGCCAGTTTTTCCCTCAGTTCCTCAGACAGCCCAGGATGGATTTCTTCCAGCTTCCTGTAACCGCATAACCAGCCGGCAAGCTCTCCCGGCGTCATGGACAGTGTTTCTCTGTCTTCTTTATCCCATTCGGCCTCTGCCCTGACGGCAGATGAACTGCTGTCCGAGAGTTTCCAGATATAACTTCCGTTTACGGCATCCAGAATATGATCTTCAATCCTTATCTTAAGCTGAAGCTCTTTTCCTGCTTCACGCAGCCTGAACATAGCCAAGAATGTCTCCGCACAGGTCACTCTTGCCATAATAGCCGGTTTTCTTTTCATTTCCTCGGTAAACTGTTCATCGGTGTAGAGCAGTCTCTGTTCTTTCCGTCCCGCTCCCCAGTATGCCGCAAGACCCGCCACCTGCTCCCCGTTAAAAAGGAATTGAAGCGCTCCGTCCTCGGATTCCAGTTCCTTGATCAGACGGCTCACATAGGCCCCGTCGCGGCGGCAGTACATGTCGCAGCGCCCGGCAAGCCACTGTTCCATATATTCGGCCGCCTGTTTGCAATCCTCCTCATTATCCCGGCAGTCCACCGCAGTCAGCTTCTCTTTGGCCTCCTCCGTCAGGGACAGAACCGGCAGCTCACTGATATAAGCAAAATCTAACGGCAGATAAATCCGTTCATCTGCAGGCATGAGAAAGACAAATGGAACCTGTTCGTAATTCATATCCTGCATCATGCGCAGGAATACATCCCTGAAATGCCCCTCCCGGCGGTGGCTTTCCTCCGTGGCAACGCCCACCACATAGTAGGTGTCGACATCCTGTCCCTTGACGCGGACACGGTACGGATTCAACTGGGTCATGGATATGATCAGTCCGTTATCGTTTTTCACCAGAATGCGGTTGTCCTTCGTCTTCTCGGAATAATAATACTTCACAAACTGCTCGGAGTCTTCCGGAAAACAGGAATGCCAGAGACGCTCCGTATCTGATTTATCATCGTCGGACAAATATTCAATTCTGCTGCCCGATATGGTATTACCAATCTGCTCAGCCCAGCGGTATCCTTTCTTTCCGTCCAGAAGCTGCTCAACAAGGTATTTTCTCGCATAGTCGGCCGGATTGTAGGAAGATTTTGCTTTACGCAGTCCTTCAAGTCCCATGTCATCTTCCCTGTTAACCCACTCCACTTCAGGGAATTCCTCGATCAGGAACTGCTGATTGATGAACTGGTACAGGCCATTAATCTCCGGATTGGCTTTCTCGATGTGGATGACGGCCATATTTTCCACCGGGTTAAAACTGCCGATGGTAAATGCCTCCAACTGTCCGTCAATAAACACGCCTCCCATGCGCACATAGAGAGCCGAACAGTTTTTAAGAATATCATGGATTCCGCGTACCTCATAGTCCAGATGCTCCTCCACGTCATCTCCCTTCTGAAGTCTCCATTTATCAAGAAACTCCCAGACCTCATGGCTGTCGGAACAACAGAGACGACGGTATTCATATCGTCCTTCATACTCGCGTTTAAAGGCATTGACACGGTTTTTCTTCTTGTGCAGTTTCTTGCCTGCAAGGGTTCTCATTGCATTGCCGTCGTAGAGATAATCCCTGGAGTCCACCTGTTCTTCGACCAGATACTTGTCCTCCGGCAGGGCCAGATACTGTACTGCAAATTCATCCGCCAGATTAATGACCAGCGGATATCCCAGTTCTTCATTAAAATACTTTTCTATTGCCTTAAAAGCATCCGGAAGATCTTCCTCGCGGCAAAGCGGCATGGCGGAAAAACATTTACCGCCGCTCTCCATCAGCCACAGGAGCGCTTTTCCCTCCCATATTGCATATTGAACATGATAATACTCTTTCCATATAAAACTCTCCAGGAACACGCTGTCACATGTCTTGTTGTGACGTAAGTTATAAAAGGGAAGTACATCTCCGATATTGTCTATATTAACTGTCTTAAACTGTAAATCCATAGTTCCTCCTTGCGGTATCGTGGTTCACGTATTCAGGTATGACTCGCACTAGATTCGAAAGAACCTCATCAAGTGCTCATATTATATTATACATTATATTATAAGTAAAAAAACTCTTTTTTAACATTATAAACGCAACTTAAAAAAAGAAAAAGCCCGGAGTTTCATATTTCCGGCGGATTATAGTAAAAAACGGTGAAAAACGCGTTTTGCATTTCTTTCACCGTTTTTGACCGGGAGTTTGGAGACGCGTCCCGGGCGTTGTCTTTGTGTCATACTTGATTTGTTTTGTTGTATCACATTATTTTATTCTGCCAGGCTGAACGCATGGGCAGGTTTGTCGTACTGTCGCTCTGTGATTACACTGGCTGTCAAATCTGTGTTGTTGTAAATGATAGACCACTGGGTCGCGTTGAGTCTTCCTGTCGTCTCAGACACATGCCAGTCGCTGGATGCCGCTTCGAGAAGATCCATTCCCGCCTGTGCATCCTTCAGCACGCCTCCGCACTCATCCAGTTTGTTTTTAAGTATCTCATAGCGATCCTGACCACTTCCAAAATTGTATTTCTTTTCGGATAGAAGAAAATTGGTCACCATCTGATAATTCTTCCCGGCTGTTATCACCTCGTATTCATTGTCAACATACTCGACTACAACGCTGTTCCCTTGTGCGTCCGATATCTGAAAGTGGTAACAGCTTCCTGCCGACGAGTGCATATCATACTGCTCCAACAGCGCCAGCGCTTCCTCCACCGTAGCTGCCTTATCGAGAATCAGACGGATTGCCGTGGTGGTTGTAATATCTGTTTTGCCCGTGTCCTGGTTGGTCGGTTCATCACCGATTCTCAAGACCGCTGCGGTCAGGCCTTTTTCATTAATTCCGTCCAAAGGGGCATAGGGGGCCGCCAAAGTAATAATTTTCTGTTTAAATGTTTCCGGCAGTTTGTCCTCTCCAAAACCCAGAAAAGCAAGGTTCACCGTAGAAAATGAGCGGTAACCGTTATCCGGTTTTGTCTCCACGAATAATGCCGGTGAATACGTCAGGTCAAAATTGCGGCCGAAAATCTGATCCCCATCTTCCGTCTGGGCGCTGAACGTAGAACAGCCCAAATCCGGAATCGAAAATTCCAGAGGAACTCCCTTCAGCAGCCGATCCGTAACAAATTTCACCAGTTCCGCATCCGTGGATGCTCCTTCTTTCAAAAAGTCATCAAAACCATAATCTCCTTCATATTTCATTGTATACAGAACATTGTCATCCACCTTCTTCAGTGAATCCAGCGTTTTTAACTCATTCCTGAACATAAATGCACCTCCTGCCACCACAATGAAAAGCAATGCCGCAAGGCAACCCACAATGTAAAGCAGCCATTTTTTCCATTTATTATGCTGCATATCATTCTCCTTCCATTTATCTTTTATACCTGACACCGGAAAAAGCCGGGGTTTTCATGCAAAAACCACGGAAACATAATGTTTCCGTGGTTTATAAGAGAGGCGACGACCGGAATCGGACCGGTGATAAGGGTGTTGCAGACCCGTGCCTTACCGCTTGGCTACGTCGCCAGAGTGACCCCAACGAGATTCGAACTCGTGTTACCGCCGTGAAAGGGCGATGTCTTAACCGCTTGACCATGGGGCCTCTATATCATATAAAATTTTTAATACAAAAAAACTCCCCGAGTAGGACTTGAACCTACGACAGCGCGGTTAACAGCCGCGTGCTCTACCGACTGAGCTATCGAGGAATAAAGGGGAATGTCTTGGCTACCTGAACCAGACTCCCTCTCGGTTATCTTGCCCAGATTTCCATTACATATACCTTCAAAACCACATATTGAAATTCATCCGTTTTTTAAACTTTGTTTCCCCGTCAATTCACTAAACTCGGTAACACCTCGTTAAGTGTTTGACGTGCCTCGTACTAAGTTCGGCAATACCTCACTAAGTACTCTGGCAATATCCATAACCTAACCTTTTGGTTAAGCCCTCGACCGATTAGTAACAGTCAGCTGCACATGTTGCCATGCTTCCACCTCTGCCCTATCTACCTCGTCGTCTTCAAGGGGTCTTACTCTTGCGATGGGATATCTCATCTTGAGGGGGGCTTCACGCTTAGATGCCTTCAGCGTTTATCCCGTCCCGACTTGGCTACTCTGCCATAGGATTGATTCCTAACAGATACACCAGAGGTCAGTCCATCCCGGTCCTCTCGTACTAAGGACAGCTCCTCTCAAATATCCTACGCCCGCGCCGGATAGGGACCGAACTGTCTCACGACGTTCTGAACCCAGCTCGCGTACCGCTTTAATGGGCGAACAGCCCAACCCTTGGGACCTACTTCAGCCCCAGGATGCGATGAGCCGACATCGAGGTGCCAAACCACTCCGTCGATGTGAACTCTTGGGAGTGATAAGCCTGTTATCCCCAGGGTAGCTTTTATCCGTTGAGCGATGGCAATCCCACTTTCATACCACCGGATCACTAAGTCCTACTTTCGTACCTGCTCGACCCGTCAGTCTCGCAGTCAAGCTCCCTTATGCCTTTGCACTCTTTGAATGGTTTCCAACCATTCTGAGGGAACCTTTGAGCGCCTCCGATACCCTTTCGGAGGCGACCGCCCCAGTCAAACTCCCCACCTGACATTGTCCCACCACCGGATCACGGTGGCTGGTTAGAAATCCAGTATCACAAGGGTGGTATCCCAACAGTGACTCCAAGAAGACTGGCGTCCTCCCTTCTTTGTCTCCCACCTATCCTGTACATGCAATACCGAATCCCAGTATCAAGCTAGAGTAAAGCTCCATGGGGTCTTTCCGTCCTGGCGCAGGTAACCAGCATCTTCACTGGTATTTCAATTTCACCGGGTGCATTGTTGAGACAGCGCTCAAATCATTACGCCTTTCGTGCGGGTCGGAACTTACCCGACAAGGAATTTCGCTACCTTAGGACCGTTATAGTTACGGCCGCCGTTTACTGGGGCTTAGATTCAAAGCTTCGATTGCTCTAACCTCTCCTCGTAACCTTCCAGCACCGGGCAGGCGTCAGCCCATATACCTCACCTTACGGTTTTGCATAGACCTGTGTTTTTGCTAAACAGTTGCTTGAGCCTATTCTCTGCGGCCCACTCTCGTGGGCACCCTTTATCCCGAAGTTACAGGGTCATTTTGCCGAGTTCCTTAACAATGCTTCTCCCGCCGGCCTTAGGATTCTCTCCTCATCCACCTGTGTCGGTTTACGGTACGGGTACATATCACACAATAGCGGCTTTTCTCGACAGCCCCTACGCCAACTTCGCTACTAATAATTCGCTACGCGTCACGTCCTCCTGTTGTTAAGCGGATTTGCCAGCTTAACCAGTCCTACGCTTGCCCCGGTCTTTTCATTCCCGGGTTTGGCACCGGTTCTGTGTCCCCACAGTTCTGATGATATGCAGTACAGGAATTTCAACCTGTTGTCCATCGACTACGCTTCTCAGCCTCGCCTTAGGCCCCGACTTACCCAGAGCAGATCAGCTTTACTCTGGAAACCTTAGATATTCGGCCTGGAGGATTCCCACCTCCATCTCGCTACTCATTCCGGCATTCTCTCTTCTTAAAAGTCCACAGCTCCTTACCGGTACTGCTTCGCTCCTTTAAGAATGCTCCTCTACCAATTGTCTTACGACAATTCCTAAGCTTCGGTGTTGTGTTTTAGCCCCGGACATTTTCGGCGCAGGACCTCTCGACTAGTGAGCTATTACGCACTCTTTGAATGTGTGGCTGCTTCTGAGCCAACATCCTAGTTGTCTTTGAAATCCCACATCCTTTTCCACTTAACACACACTTTGGGACCTTAGCTGTAGGTCTGGGCTCTTTCCCTTTTGACTACCCAACTTATCTCGTGCAGTCTGACTCCCGTACATCATTTACGCGGCATTCGGAGTTTGATATTCTTCGGTAGACTTTGACGTCCCCTAGGAAATTCAGTGCTCTACCTCCGCTAAACTAATACGAGGCTAGCCCTAAAGCTATTTCGAGGAGAACCAGCTATCTCCGGGTTCGATTGGAATTTCTCCCCTATCCACACCTCATCGCCACCCTTTTCAACGGATGTGCGTTCGGTCCTCCATTTCCTTTTACGGAAACTTCAACCTGGACATGGATAGGTCACCCGGTTTCGGGTCTGCACATGCTGACTTGACGCCCTATTAAG